>JBGPGZ010000036.1:0-16608 GCA_041484175.1 Cyclobacteriaceae bacterium
GCATGCAAATGACAGGATTGTTGATGGCCTTTCCGAGTAGACCGGTTCCAATGCCAATGCCGATAATCCCGATGTTTTCTATGCTGTGGAATGCCAGCATTTTTTTGAGATCGTGCTGAAAGATGGCGAAGAAAACTCCGAAGACGGCAGAAATCAAAGAGACGATCAACACAATGGTACCGATCTCGAGAAGATCGAATTGAAGATAACTGACAACGCGAAGGATTCCATAGATTCCCATTTTGATCATCGTGCCTGACATTACTCCTGAAATATGCGATGGGGCTGCAGGGTGCGCATGCGGGAGCCAGCTGTGCAACGGAATGAATCCAGCCTTGATTCCAAAACCCGCAAAGAACAGGAGGAACATGGGAATGGACGGGTATTCTTTGAAATAAACTGCAAGACCATCGAATCCGGAAATACCCGTTTTCGCCTCCACGAGTGTAAATGCAGCGAGGACAAAAAACAACGCTACATGCATTTGAATAAGGTAGTAAATACCAGTGTTGAGAATTTCCTTTCTCTCCGCTTCGAAAATGACCAGCATGAACGAAGAGATAGACATGATCTCCCAGGCCACCAGAAACGGAAGCCCCTCCTGAAGCACTACCACCAGGACCATGGAGATCTGTAACCAAATAAGCCAGAAATAGTGGAGGGCAAATTCCTGTTTGCTCTTGGTCAACTCATAAGGTTGCAAATACCCGCGGCTGTACAAAATGCTCGTGAGGGTTCCGAAGTTAACAATGACCAGAAAGAAGGCCGATAGCGGGTCGATCTTAAGGAGGGAGCTGTGAAACCAGAATGGCATCGAGAGTTTTTCTACCATCTCCACATGATAGACCAGACTCTGAAACGCCCAATACCCCGTCACCGCCGAAAGCGCCACGGACAACAATAAGCAGAGGGGTTGCTTCCATCGGAAAGGTACAAGAAATACAAGCAACGTTAAGACCGTGATCGCTTCAAAAACATGAACTACATTCATAAACTTTGTTTAGTCTTAATCCTCAACCATGCGAGGGGATTACAAATCGTGCCCGCAATAACTCAAATTATAGCTCTTGTTATTGATCGGGAAATCTGAAATTTCCAGGTCGCGTAAGGAAAGTGCCAATGCAAACCAGTTATGCAGCGAAGGATCTTTCACCTTATAATGGGCGATCTTGCCAGCGTTATCCGTAACAGCACAATGACAAATTTCGCCCCGCCAGCCTTCCACGAGGGAAACACTCAATGAGTTGGGTGCCAGTTTTAGTGTGCCATCGCTGATCGGTTTGGGGGATGGCTCGCTCAGTTTATTGAGTTCGGCCGTAAGATCACGGATGTATTCAATGGAACTCTTGATTTCAATTTTCCGCAACATGGCCCTGGCCCACACGTCGCCTGCATCCAACGTATCGGTTGTGATCGCATATTTCTTATAGGCCGCAAAGGGATGGGACACACGGATGTCGCGGTCTACACCGGCCATGCGGGCGGTCATGCCTACTGCACCGATTAAACGCATCTGCTTCTCGGTTACTTTGCCGATGCTTTCCACACGCATTAGCACACTGGGTAATGCGAAGAGCCGTTCGGTCATGGGGTCAAAACTGGTTTCAAAAATAACCAGCAATTTCAGGAGTTTGTCGGAGAGCTCTTCTGTAAACGGGTAATGACTTCCACCCACGCGATTGAGTCCCTTGCCAAAGCGGTTCCCACACCATGTTTGTGTATAGTTGATCACGGGGGTGCGGAGCGTACCAAAGACGGATGAGGCCAGCTGATAAGCAAGACCAATGTTCATATTGCCAAGGTCGCCCACGTGCATGGCAATGCGTTCCAACTCAAGTCCGATTGTGCGTTCCAACTCGAGGCGCTGGCTAATCGCCACACCACCCAGTGACTCCATCAGGCTGACGAAGGCAAGTGAGTGACCCAGGGCAGTGTCGCCCGCGATGGATTCACTCAGCACTGTCCGCTGAATGAGCGACGATTTTTTCAGAAACAGGTCTTCGATGCCGCGGTGCTGCCAGCCAAGTTGTATTTCAAGATGCAATACGGTTTCCCCATTGCACAAAAAACGGAAGTGCCCCGGTTCAATGACCCCGGCGTGGATCGGTCCGACGCCCACCTGGTGCAATTCATTACCGTCGATCTGGTAAAAAGGATAGTTATTGATAACCTTGCCTCGGTCAGCGCGGTTGAAGGCGTAGCGGACCGGTTTTTGCCATGGATGATAAATGAAGTCGATTCCAAAATTCTCGTGCAGCTCGCGCTCATAGATATGCATTGGAAACGAATTCTTTGTTAATGAAAGCAGTTGCTTTTTGGTGCCTGACGACAATTCGTGCGAAACGATACTGATATTCTTTTCAACATCATCGGCTACGCATAAAATGAACTTCAACCCTTGCGCCGTGGGGTAGGCATAGTAATTGACGCAATGGCGGGTTTCACCCTTCAGCAATTCTTCCGCTACGGCAACAAATTGACCGTAAGGCAATACCGGTACATCGGCCAAAGCGATCCGGCCCTGGTTGGTGATGGTGGCGTGGGATTTGGTTTTTTCTGCTGTCTCCATAATTATAAAGGAAGAGTTTGAATAGCGGCGTAAATGGTATCAACTACAGCCTGCGGACGGAAAAGTCCGAGGTAGAACACAAAAACAAGGATGCACAATTGAATGACCGATTCCCAAAGCGTGGCGCCTGCCGGTGTAATGTTGACCGTGCTTTTCTTGAGGAAAAGGATGCCAAGTATCCGCACGGATAACCCGTAGATCACCACGAGTACCAGGGCTACGACCAGGAGCGCTACCCACCAGAGGTTTTGGGTGATCAGCGCCTGCATCATGAGCAGTTCTGAGATAAACAACCCGGAGGGTGGCAACGCGATGATGGAGATGAAACCCAGCAATAACACCAGGCCGCCCAGCGGATTTACTCGTAAATAACTGCCGATGTTGTCGTCCCATTTGGAGTTGTATATACGGTGCATCTGAGATACCTGGAAAAACAAACTTGACTTAATAAAGGAGTGCATGATCAGGTGCAATATGGCGGCAAAGTATCCGATGCCGCCGCAGGAGAATGCCACCATCACCAACCCGGCGTGCTCCATGCTGCTGTATGCAAAAAGGCGTTTGATATTCCTCACTTTCAGGGAATAGACAGCAGCAAAAAAGAGCGAAGCCATTCCGGTTATCAAAAGGAATCTGTTCATCCAGGGTAAGATGGAAGTGTCAGAGAACGCCTCGTAGAATCGATAAATGGACACAAAGCCTGCGTTCATCAGCACCGACGACAGGCTGGCCCCCACCTGGGAAGGTGACGCATCTTTGGCATCGATATCCACATTAAAAAGCGGGACCAATCCCATTTTTACACTAAAGCCGGTGACGATTAAAAGGAAACAAGCCTTCAGCCACCCCTGGTTCAGCGATGCGGCAATCGCCTTGATGCCGGCAAAGCTGATATCCGAATTATTTTTTTCCTGCGCAGCGAGCCCCAGGAAAAGAATTCCCGCAAAAGCGATGGCGATGCCAATGGAACAGACAAACAAATATTTCCAGGTTGCTTCCAGTGAATCCTGGTTGCGGTTATGATAGATCAACACGGATGCTCCCAGCGTGGTGGCTTCCACAAAGGCCCATAGGACTCCGAAATGGGAGGTAAAATATACACCGGTAATTGCTCCAGTAAAAAAAATGGTGCCCGCATTGTGTAAGGCAATGATTGCCGGGGTATTCGAACGATTCTTGGAAGACGTGACATAATGCAGGGCGGAGACAAAAGTGATGATTATCAAAAGCGCCAGGAAGATCAGGCCGAGGTAGTCGCAGAAGAAATATTCACCGAAATACTCACCCACGTGGTGACTCATAAAAATACCAAAGCCCGCTAGAAAAATGACGTAAGCAAAAACCAGGGCATGCGTTATGGCATTTTTCCTGATGAAGAAAGCAGCGAGCGCAAGTACGGCCGTAACTATTAAGTATAGTGAAATCATGTTAGCTCAATCTTTTAGCTTGGATAGTTGGCCAATGTCCGTATTTTGAAAATAGTCCTTCAATTTGTTAAAGAACATTCCCATGATAAGGATCGAACTGAAAATGTCAAGCAGGATCGCAGCGTTGACGAACATGGGCATTTCAGATCCCAACGCGAGCGAGAGGAGGAATATCCCGTTTTCAATAATGAGATAGCTTGCCAGGTGGGTAAGTATATCCTTGTGGTTGATGGCAATGAACAAGCCAATCAGCAAAGAAGAAATAGCGGCCGTAAAATACTTCACCTGCAGGTGCTCATTGTGCATCAGGTGAGCCGCGATAAAACTCCCCACGATGATTCCACCAGCCACAAATACGGAATAATACCCCTTAATCGGACCCGTGTTATTGCGGTGGTTTTTCACTTTCACGATGCGGGTCAAAAAGAACGGGACAAAACCCGCCTTTACGATCAAAGTTTCCACCAGGATAAAAATAAGCTGGAAGGCATCGAGTTCCCTCAACTCAGAGTAGGCAAGGCCGAACAAAAGAAACCCCTGAAATGTCAGCAAGCCAATGTAGCTTTTGATCATTTCGGCCTTGGCAATATAAACCAGCGAGATGATAAAGAGGATAACGATGAAATTATCGAAGGTTTGCATGCGTCAGAGGTTATTGTTGATGATCATGACGACGAAAATCAAAATCGTGGCAATGGCGCTGATGGAAAGGATGTATTGGGCATTCATCGCCATCTTATTCCGCGCCCTGAACGATTCTATGTAACCTATACCCACGGCCAAAACGACTTGGAGGGCCAGGAAAATAACGATGCGAACTACCAGATTAATAGAAGCGGGAACAAAACTAAATTCCTGGGGTATCAGGCAGTTCGCGCTTAGCATTCCGAATATCACAAATTTGAAAATATTGGCTAGTTTGATGATTCCTAAATCAAAGCCGCTGTGGTCGAGCACAATGACTTCATGAACCATCGTTAACTCCAGGTGGGTGAGAGGGTCGTCCACAGGCAAGCGGCTGGTCTCAATCAATGTGATCTGACCAAGAACGTACGCCGCAATTAACCCGATGACGACTGAGAAGTAGGAGGTGAAATGGAGAGTGCTAAAAATACTTTCAAAAGAATTGTACCCGGTGAACATGGCCAGGGATCCAATGAGAATAAAGAAGGCAGGTTCAACCAGCAACGAATAAAAGACTTCTCGATTGGCCCCCATGCCTTCAAATCCGCTGGAGACATCGAGGGCGCTGGCGACAAGCAGAAAGCGCCCCAATCCGAGGAAGTACGCAAACAAAACAAAATCGCCCGGGAACGAAATGAAGGAAGTGTTTTCTTCAAAGGGGATCATGAACATGGCCGTGATCACGGAAGCAAGATAGACCGCTGCTGCGATCTGAAATACATAACTGGAGGAAGTGCTGAAAACATTCCCCTTTTTCAGAAGTCTGAAAATATCCAGCCAAGGCTGAACGATGCCGGGGCCTTTTCGACCGCTCAGTTTTGCCTTCGTCTTCACGATCACCCCCGGGAAAAAGGTGCTGGCAATCAAGAGGAGCAGAAAGGAGGTCATAGGTCAGATGACTTTTAATAATGTGAGCAATCCGATAATAATTATAAATGCCAAAGGGTACATCAGGTAATGATGTATCATCCCTGTTTGAGCCAGGCCCGCTTTGGGGACCCAGGTAATAAATTTGTGCACGGGAGTCAATACGAGTTTTTCCTCAAGCAAGTCTTTCGTTACCGTTTGAAAGGCACGGGGTGACGGAAATATTTCTTCTTCTTTGAATTTGCGATTGCTTCGTTCGATCATCACGAGTTTATCGGTGAGCTGGCCGAGACTGTCGGCGTAGGAAGTGGCCGTGTATTGGTGCCGGAAATCTCCGGCTGAATAACCGCAACCCCAGGTTGGGCCGTATTCAACTGAAACATTCTTTTTACGGATTGACCTCAGCGCAATGATGAGGAGGAAAATGCCGAGAAAAATCAGGTTGCTCGTGCTGATGGCGGTTAAGGTCCCCTGTGTGGAGTGCAACAGGGTCAATGTTGACGAAAACTGATAGTGTGTAAAAACCGACATGGCCGAGAAAATTATCTTCAAATAAAAAGATGGAAACATTCCAATACTCACCATCACCGCAATAATCAAATAACCGGGGGTGCGCATGATCAGGGGCACTTCTTCGGTGTGTAGCTGAGTAGTGCCCCTGCGGGAACCCAGAAAGGTAAGGCCGAAGGCTTTCGAGAACGCATATACCGAAAGCCCGCCAATAACAGCCAGACTCAGAATAATGCCCAAACTCAAAAGCGAAGTAGAGAAATCCGCTTTGCCGATAGCCTCAAACGCACTGCTATAAATCAGAAACTCGGAGATGAAACCGTTGAAGGGAGGGATGCCACAAATGGCGATAGAACCCATCAGGAACAACATTCCTGTCATCGGCATTTGCCTGATAATCCCGCCGAGGTGATTTTGGTCGCGTGTATGGGTTGCGTAATAGACATTGCCGGCGGCGTAAAAGAGCAGTGACTTATAAAGTGAATGGTTGAGAATGTGAAAAATGGCACCGGCCAAACCAAGGAAGATCAACACTTCATTGTCCATCGCCTTTCCAATCGTTGCAGCGCCGATTCCAATTCCGATGATGCCAATATTTTCTATGCTCGAATAAGCGAGGATCTTCTTCAGATCGTGTTGGAAGATGGCGTACAGAATGCCGGTGATCCCCGTGATCATTGAAATGATCAGTATGAATAACCCGATGCTCATGAAATCTGACTGAACATTGGTCACTATTCTCAGGATCCAATAGATTCCCATCTTGATCATGATCCCCGACATGATGCCGGAAACATGAGAAGGAGCAGCCGGATGAGCGTGGGGCAGCCAGGAATGCAATGGTACGAACCCTGCTTTGATCCCGAAGCCGGCAAAAAACAAAAGGAATATCCACAAATTGTTGTGCGACGCGAAATAGTCCGGGAGCGCATCAAAGCCAAATTGCCCGGTGGCCTTGAAGACAAACAAAAACGCGATGAGTATGCAAACAAAGCCCACGTGCATTTGCACGAGGTAATTAATTCCGGTTTTTAGCGTAGTCTCTTTGTCACCCTCAAAAATCACCAGCAAGAACGAAGACACGGACATCATTTCCCAGGAAGTGAGAAATGAAACACCATCACGCATACTCACCACCTGGATCATTGAGGCCTGAAGCCATATAAGACAAAACAGGTGGAGTGAAAGCTTTGTGGAGCTTTTCTTTTCGAAATAGGGCTTCAGATACCCGGACCCATAAATTACTCCGGTGACGCAAGTAAGGTTGATCAGCAGCGTGAAAAAAGCGCTGAGTTTGTCAAATACCAGGGAAGGATTTTCTTTCCAAAATGAAATACCCAGGTCAACGACCAATGGTTCAGAGGATTGAAAAGCAGCGATGGCCCAGAGTGAAGTGGTGATCGCGAGTGCGAGACACACGACTACCGTGTATAGCTGCTTCCAACTTTTGGGAACGAAAAATATCCCCAGGGACAAAAGAAAGGCCGCTTTAAACAATACGATCATTGGAATTTGAAGATGCTTGACTCGATTCTTTTTGACTCCGTATCACTGGAAAAGTCACCGGGTGAAGTAGCGAAATTCGCTACTTACAGGACGAGGTCAGGACTAAATCAGCAGGAGGCAGTGCAGCCTGAACAAAGGCGGGTGCGCAGGGAAATGGCCGCCCGCAAGGGCAACCATGGTAAAACCGGACCCCCTGTTTACAAAATAAAGGTTTGCTGGCCTCGTGACAGTCGGTTTTTGGAGTACCCACGTCCGCTGATATTGATCGTCGCGCTGGTCTTCTTCCTTGTCTGCCTCCTCAGTAGAGAAAAAGATCTGACTTCTTTGTTTGTTTACATGGAGGAGGTGATATTGATATTCACCGGAATGTTCGCTGGAGAGCAGGTCACCGATGACCGCCGGAGCAACAAACTCCAGCGAAAGGAGCAGAATGGAAAATGATTTTAACGCCTTACAAGACCGGAGGTTCATGGAATGGGTTACAGACAAATGTCATCAGAAAATCAAAAAAATACCAAGGAATCGAACTCAATGATTAGCAAACGATTGTTTAGAACCAAAACACAATGATTATGGGCGGTATATTCGGAAGGTCAAGGGTAAGTCGCTGAATCAGGTGTTGTAGACCAGTGAATGAGCGACTATAAATAAGGCGTTAAGAATTTCATCAGGCCAGCGATTTCTTTTTTCCTGAGGGCCGGAAAATTGGCGATCCGGAAAGTGTCTTTCTTCAGGGCGCCATATCCTTCGCCAAGCAAAAATCCATTTTTGGAAGCACGTTTCTTAATTTTTTCAATCTGTCCCGTGCCGGCATGAACAGCGATAATGGTTCTGGACCTCACGGTGGCGTTGCGGATGAGAGGTTGCAGCTTTTTGGAATCTTTGAAGAACGACTGCCACGCGTCAAAACGCTCTTTTGTCCTTTTTTGTATCTCGGCAATGGACCCTCTTTTTCGTAATGTGCGCATCAGCAAATAGATGCCAAGGACATTTGGTGTGCACGGTGTTTGCCACCGGGTCATCATTTCCGACAGTAAGGTAAGACTGTTGTAATGCAGGGATTCGTTGACAAGGCGGATGCGTTCCATCCCGTTCGGGGAGACGATCATGACCGCCAAACCTGCCGGAAGCCCGAAACATTTTTGAACCGAGGCGAACCACACATCCGCGGCGCCAAAGTTGAGCCTCACGCCGGCCATGGAGGAGGTAGCATCAATAGCGAGCAGGTGACCTGGGTTATTCTTCTTGACAGCAGCTATGATCGAATTGCTGACTTGGGTCCCATTGGAAGTTTCGTTTTGTGTCAGGCAAATGACTTCCCCGGCTTTGAAAATCAATGCTTCTGGATCGATGGCGGCGTTTCTGTCAAAAGGAACTGACACTGCACCCGGATGAAGCCTACGCGTGTAATCGTACCACTTTTCGCCAAAAGCTCCATTGTGAAGGTGAATGCTTCCGCGAGTAATCAGGGATTGTGCAATGATTTCCCAGCATTCCGTAGCCGAAGTAGTGAAGAAGATGGTGTAGTTTTCAGGAATGTCGAGCTTCTCTTTAAGCAGGTAAACCGTCTTCTCCGACAGCTCTTCAAATGACCGACTGCGATGGTTCATGCTGAGGATACCGCTTTGGTGCGCTTCCTTGACATACATCGGGATTTCGTCATAGACTCTTGAGGGACCAGGATAAAAGGAGACCATAAGAAACGGTGGTTAATAGTTAGGTGGTCGGATTCGAATGTGATTGACTTCGCAATTCGCCGTTCGTGCCAAAGGCATCCCTTCGGGGCAATTTACAAATCGCAAAGCAGCAGGGTCAACTTGAATTTCGCGATAAAAAACCAATCGCCATTGCATAGCCCTCCATTCCAAATCCCGAAATCAACCCAACGCATTTGGAAGTGATCAGACTCTTGTGGCGGAATTCTTCGCGGGCATAGATATTGGAGATGTGAACTTCTACCACCGGAGCCCTGATGGCTCCGATCGCATCATGAATAGCTACCGACGTATGCGTATAAGCGCCTGCATTCAAGACAATTCCATCGTAGCTGAAGCCTGACTCCTGGAGCTTATTGATAATCTCGCCTTCTATATTGGATTGATAATAGTTAAGTTCAAAAGAGGGGAACCGTTTTTTCAATCCCCCGAAGAAGACATCGAAGCTCTGATCGCCATAAATGCCCTTCTCCCGCGTCCCGAGGAGGTTCAGGTTTGGCCCGTTGATGATCTGGATTTTCATGGAGGCAAGATAGCAAAAGACCGTGTACCGCACCGTCCTCTGCCGGCAAAGCGTCACCAGCTCTTTAGGAGAAGGACCAGGGATGAAGTATTTTTGAGCCGTGAATTGGGATTTACACATAAAACACTTTGCTAATTACCTCAAGCTGGAGCGGTCCCTCTCCGCGAATTCTATTGAGGCTTACGTGCATGATGTGGTATTGCTACAGCAGTTTACAGCGATCTCAAAATTGCAACTTTCGCCGCTGGCGGTTACTACGAAGCACCTGCAGGGTTTTCTTGAGTACATCAACAAATTGGGCATGAGCGCCTACAGTCAGGCGAGGATATTATCGGGTATCAAATCATTCTATAAATACTTGCTTTTTGAAGAGCTCATCGACAAGGACCCTGCCACCCTGGTGGAGGGACCAAAGATTGGGAGAAAGCTCCCGGACACGCTAAGCTATCCGGAAATTGAAAAACTGCTGGATGCGATTGACCTCTCCAACCTGCAGGGGGGAAGGAACCGCGCCATGTTGGAGGTGCTTTACAGTTCAGGACTGCGGGTATCCGAATTGGTTGAATTGAAGCGGTCCAATGTCTATTTTGACATTGGCTTCCTGCGTGTAATTGGAAAAGGAAATAAAGAGCGCCTGGTGCCCGTTGGGAGGGATGCCATGAAGTACTTGAAAATTTACCTGGAAGAAATAAGGATTCATGTTCCGGTTCAAAAAGGTTTTGAAAGTCACGTGTTTCTTAATCGCGCCGGAAAAAGGCTCACGCGCGTGATGATCTTTACCATCATCAAGAATCTTGCAAAAAAAATCGGGTTGAACAAAACGATCAGCCCGCATACTTTCCGTCATTCCTTTGCCACCCACATGATCGAAGGGGGGGCTGATCTGCGGGTTGTGCAGGAGATGCTCGGCCATGAATCCATTACCACCACGGAAATTTATACCCACCTCGATCGCGATTACCTCCGGCAGGTAATTCAGGAATTTCACCCGAGAAGTTGAGGGGTCAGTTTAATTCCGTTAGAGCGAAATATAATTCATTGCATTAGTGCTTGGTGCTTTTGCTTGCTAACTTTGTTACATGATCAAATCGATCGTATGGCTTCCTGTTTTACTGTTGAGTTTTTCAATCCGGGCGCAAAGCATTACGGTGGAGTTTGACAAAAACGCGGATCTGACTCATTATAAAACCTTTGCGTTTGGCGAAGGCGTGATTATCACTCCCAAAGACCTTCGTGTTGTGCCGGACCCCACCCTGCACAAATGGATAAGGGATGGGATCACCGGGGAATTGACCCAGAAGGGATTGCACCAAGTTGATTCCGCTGCCGATTTACTGATTTCGTACATGGCAGGAACACAGGTGCGCTCCGACGCAGGCGACCTGGGGCCCTTGGGGCTCACGCCAGGAGCAAACACCAGTCAGACCTACATGCACGACTATCGGCAGGGAAGTCTGGTCATTGATCTCAATGACAGGAATAACAACAAACTGGTGTGGAGGGTGAATGCAATCACAAATACCAATATGCCCGACGCGGAAAGAGTGATCAATCAGCTCGTGAGCAAGGGCTTCAAAAAATTTTCTATCCAACAAAAGAAAAAGAAGAAAAAGTAATTCATGTATAAGCAGCTGCTCCGCCCGTTTCTTTTTCTCTTTGACCCGGAAGCCATTCACCATTTCACCTTTACGATCTTAAGACTTACTGGAAGATACCTGGGGGCTAACCTGGTAACCAGAAAATTATTTTCTTATCATGCCCCGCAACTGACAAAAGAACTTTTAGGATTGCGTTTTAGAAATCCGGTGGGCTTGGCAGCAGGCTTTGATAAGGATGGCAGGCTGATCGATGAGCTCGCGTGTTTTGGTTTTGGATTTATTGAGATCGGCACCCTCACACCAAAGCCCCAGGCGGGAAATGACCGACCGCGATTATTCCGCCTGGTGAAAGACAAGGCCATCATCAACCGGATGGGGTTCAACAATCAAGGCGTGCTGGCCGCGGCGGATCGTTTGAAGAAGAGAAACTCGGGGCGGGCCTCCGGAATGATCGTCGGTGGAAACATCGGAAAGAACAAACTCACCTCCAATGAAAACGCGTTTGAAGATTATAACTATTGTTTCGAGGCGCTCTATCCCTACGTGGATTATTTTGTGGTTAATGTAAGTTCGCCAAATACGCCCGGACTTCGGGAACTGCAGGAAAAGGAACCGTTGAAAAAACTATTGGCGCACGTAAAGAGTTTAAACCGGGGGAAGGAAAAAACCAAACCTGTTTTGCTAAAGATTTCCCCTGACCTTTCGGTAAGTCAGCTGGATGACGTCATTGAAATACTGAAAGAAACCAAAACCGATGGCGTCATCGCGACCAACACTACGATTTCCCGCGACAATCTTGCCACCTCCCGGGAGGTGGTTGAAAGCATGGGCGCAGGCGGATTGAGCGGAAAGCCGCTTTACAAAAAATCAAACGAAGTAATTGCATACCTGAGACGCGAATTGGGGCCCGCCTATCCCATCATTGGCGTAGGAGGAATCATGTCGACCCAGGACGCCTTGGAAAAGATGGCAGCAGGAGCCGACCTTATTCAGGTTTACACTGGATTTATTTATGAGGGACCGGGTTTTGTGAGACGCATATTGCTGGCCTTGCAAACAGCGAATGCTTAAATCGGCCGTTACTTTTAAAAACTCATAATTGACTTGTTGTTGTGGAAGGAGAATACCTTCATGCGAAAGCCGACCGTGATTTCGTGCGTGGTATAATTGGCTCCTACCGATTTTCCGGTGGGCACTTCAAAGACGTAGCCAAGGCGAAATGAATTCTTGATATAGGCTTGCATAAAGAGTCCGTAGGTGCTGAAGTTGCGGGTCAGCAAGCCGGCTGAGTAATTCTCAAAGAAGATGAGCGAGGCATTCAAATCCACCGAAGCAGGTGCCCCGCTCACCTTCTTGATTAATACCGAAGGCTTTAGACGGAGACGCTCGCCGATGAAAAATATATAAGAGCCCATCAGATAAAAGTGTTGTGTGTAGAGGGTAGGCTGGAGCCCTGCCGTCCGAAGTGTAGACTTCAGCATGCGGGGCACTGAAAGCCCCACAAAAAAGCGGTCGTTCTTCAGAATTACTCCGGCTCCGAAACTGGGTTTGGTTTCGCTGATAGAACCCTGAAATAGTGGATCCGATTTATCCTGAACGTTCAATTTATTGTTGTCCAATTGGTAATTGGCCATGCCTGCCTGCAATCCAAAGGAAAGAATCTTGTCTTCAGTCACCTGAATGCGATAGGAATAGGTTCCGAGAACTTCATTGGTAGTGGTATACCCGATCTTGTCGGAGATAAGCAACAGCCCGGCGCCCATCTTGTTGTCCAGAAGGGAGATATGTCCATTGGCATTGATGGTTTTCGGGCTGCCCTCAAAACCACTCCACTGCTGGCGGAAACTCACAGAAGTATTCAGATTGTTCGTGAGGCCGGCATACGCCGGGTTCAGGACAAATGGATTGTTGATGTATTGCGAGTACAAGGGATCTTGCTGTGCAAATGCCATCAACGAGAGACAAGCAAAAACCAAACAAAAAAAGATGGTTCGTATCATGACGATTACCGTTTAAGTTCGAGATATCCTGTCAGGGTTTTGCTGCCTGAGGTAAAAACAACTTTATAGAAATAGGTTCCTGAAGGTAGTGATTTTCCATCGGAAGAAATGCCTGTAAATATCCTGGAAGTATTGTTATAGTCGTTGATGTCAAAAACTTCGTCTCCCCACCGATTGTAAATAGTAACCCGGTTGCCTTGGGTGGAAGGAAGCAAATCAATGAATTCCAAAATGAACTCGTCATTCTTGCTGTCGCCGTTGGGAGAGATGGCGTTGTAGACAATGACATTGCCGGACACCTGAATGTCAATCTCTTTTTGCGCGCAGGCGCCGTCCAGATCGCATACCTGGATAGTAAGTCTATCCGTGCCCGAAAAAGTAATGCCTTGATAGTCGACCGTCAGCACATGATTCGCATTTAGGGTAGCCAGGGCTCCACTGGAAGGTTGCACAACGATAATAAGCGTGGACAAATCAAGGTTGTTGTCAGGGTCGGAGGTAATGGACGCTAAGTCGATGGTAACCTCTCCGCCAACAGCAGCACTTTCAGGCGTGGGAGCAATTACGGGAGGTTGATTGTTAGGACAATTTTGAACATCTACGAGTGCCGGTGTACGGCTACTTTCGCAAAAGCCATCGTTGACAGAAACAAAGTAGGTAGTTGCCGTCCCCAGCAATGGAGTTAGGTAGGTGTCGTTCACCTCACCGGTAATGGCCGTTCCGGCGGAAGCCACGCTATACCAGCGATACTGACCATTCGAACCTCCTGTGGCTTTGAGCGTAACCGATGCCGGAGCGCAGGCGGTAGCTCCGGTGACCGACGGGGCAGCTGGAATATTTCTGATATCGGCCAGCGATGCCGTGCGATTACTTTCACAAACGCCATTCAATAGAGAAACGTAATAGGTCGTGGATGCACTAATGAGGGGCGTGGTATAGACGCTGTTCACTTCGCCACCGAGCGGAGCGCCGCCGGTTGGAATGGTGTACCACCGATAATTTCCATTGGATCCTCCAGAGGCAGTAAGGGAAAGGTTGCCAGGCCCGCATGAAAAAGCTCCAGTGGCCGACGGGTCAGCAGGAATATTGATGACATCGGCCAGCACTGGCGTGCGACTACTTTCGCAAGAGCCACCCATCAGAGAAACATAATATGTAGTGGAAACACCGACGATGGGGGTAATATACGTACTGCTCACTTCTCCGGTAATGGCCGTGCCCCCGGTTGCTGTGGTATACCAGCGATAATTTCCATTGGATCCTCCAGAAGCAGTAAGGGAAAGGCTGCCCGGTCCACAAATGGAGGCGCCCACTGTGGTGGGGGCAGCCGGTATTGCGTTGATAAAGAGACCTTCATCATTGGTCAGTACCGCATTGGCAAAATCGCCATTGATGTTGCATCGGTATCTTCCCGCTCCAAAATTTCCGACGGTATTGACCGACAGGGTATTGGTGGTGACACCGGAATAAGCGGCTCCATTGCCGAGGTCCGCAAATGGTCCTGCGCTGGTTGGCGCAAATTGCCATTGATAGCTGATATTGGTTGTGCCCAGGGCCGCCGTTGTAATGGTTGCAGTTGCGCCCACGCATACAATGACATCGGCAGGCTGCGTGGTAACGGTTATAACAAGAGCAACTATTTTATTCTCAAAAACCATTAAGGCATTGGTACCCGGGGTGGGAGCGCCAACAATCAAAATATCCGGTTTTTGATCGAGATTGATATCGGCGATAGCAAGGGCTTGAGGATTGTGGTTGATGGTAGGATAATTCACAACTGATCCAAAGCTTATGTTGCCGGAAGTACATGTATTTTGAAAAATACTGAACGACCCTGGTCCCGGATTGGGTTGATGGATCACGACAATCTCTGCTTTGCCATCGCCATCGAGGTCCTGTGCGGCGATGTTATAACCGTTCTTAAGGCAGGTTAGGTTTAGCGCGGCAGCAAAGGTGATGGAACCGCTTGTGCTTGTATTCAGATAAACAGAAACAAACAGCGACGCAGCATTAAAATGGGTAATGGCAAGATCCGGTTTTCCATCGCCATCAAAATCCGCCGCGGCCAAACTATAGGGTTGTGTGCCCGTCGCAATATTGGTTCCAGTGGAAAAAGAAGTACTTGCTATCGGACCGTAAACGGCAAGATTTCGATATACGGTAAAATTATTAATAACGGGATTGGTGGTGGCAATATCATCATATCCATCGCCGTCAAAGTCAACCGCTACTATACCCCCGGAGCTGCCTGGTTTCGTGAGGTTGACAGGAGTAACGTTAAGCGTGGAAAAGTAGCCGTTATTAACAAAGGGTTCCGTAGAGCTTTCGTTCTCGTAGACTTGAACAAATGCACTTCCGTTGGATACGGCAAGGTCAACTTTACCGTCCTTGTTGAAATCAGCGGGAGCGACATAATTAAAGCCACCGGAATAAGTGTAGGCCCCGTTGGGTCCGCCCAAAAATGAAATCGAACCTGGAGTGCTATTGTTTTCCAGCAAACCATATCCATTGTTGAGGTCAATCTTCCCATCGCCGTCAATATCCAATGCCACCATGTTATATCCAGATGTGTAGGTTGTGGCCTGCAAAGAGAGCGAAGAACTGGTGATAGCCGTTCCGGCGACGGCCGTGTTCTGGAAAATCTTTGCTGTGAACAAATTATCAATGACGCCTGCGTCCACTTTTCCATCATCATCAAAATCGGCGACGGTCAGCGCATCACGCGTGTTGCCGGCTAAAGCAAAATCGATGCTGGAGGCAAAGGAGGTGGCATCAATCGTACGGTTTGTTCCAAATACCAGATTGAACGGCTTGCTAAAACCCGTTAGTCCGTGCTCGGTGAGGCTAAAGCTACCGCTCTTGGTGCCGGGTGGGATGGTCACTGTCGACGAGGTATTTCCACTGGTAGCGGAAGCGGCGAGAATTCCCTCCAGCCTTGCCAGGGGCGTTGCATTTGCAGTATTCATATAATCGCCAGTAAGGGTGATCGTGCCGCCGGTGGTTCCGCCGACAGGAGAATAGCTGTCGATGCGGGGCACCGGGTAACTTTCATTGTGAAACACATAAATATTAAAAGTGGAGGGGGCGCCGGAACCGTTGGAGGTCCTCATGAAAAAGTCCGGTTTGTTGTCGCCGTCAAGGTCAACAACCCGTGGACTTACAAAAACATAGTTGGCCGTTCCGCCATAGGGTATTCCGGGAAGGAAAGA
>JBGPGZ010000037.1:0-16527 GCA_041484175.1 Cyclobacteriaceae bacterium
GCAGTGAACAAGTTTCTTAAGGTATCTCAAAGGAATATTTTTTTTGAAGCCCACCAAATAATCAGTTTGAGAAACAGGCTTATCCATTCTTACGATGCAGTGGATGATAGAATAATCTGGAGTATTATCAAGAAACATTTGGCTCCTTTCAAGGAAGAGATTAAACAGAAATTAAGTTCAGGCGAATAGAAAGCCATAATTATGGACAAAAAAAGCAAAAAATTCCTCTTTGATTACATTAACAACCCGTCCCCTACAGGCTTTGAATCCTCAGGCCAGCAGCTCTGGCTCGATTATATTAAACCATACATCAACAGTCATTTGGTTGATGTCTACGGGACGGTCGTAGGTATTATTAACCCCAAGGCCAGTTACAAAGTGGTCATCGAGGCGCACGCCGATGAGATCTCCTGGTTTGTCAATTACATTACTGACGATGGATACATATACGTGAGAAGAAACGGGGGCTCGGATCACCAGATCGCACCTTCAATGCGTGTAAATATTCACACTGAGAAAGGAATTATCAAGGGGGTATTTGGCTGGCCCGCCATCCATGTGCGCGACGCCGCCAAGGAGGAGCCCCCCACGCTAAAGAATATCTTTATTGACATTGGGGCGGCATCCAAAAAAGAGGTCGAGACGCTGGGTGTTCACGTTGGTACGGTGATCACCTTTGAAGCTGACTTAATGGAGATGAACAAGAATTTCCTGGTAGGACGCGCCCTTGACAATCGCATGGGGGGCTACATGATCGCTGAAGTAATCCGCCGGCTTAGCGAAAAGAAGAAGAAGCTGCCTTTTGGGCTTTACGTTGTGAATGCGGTTCAGGAGGAAATTGGCCTTCGTGGGGCCGAAATGATCTCCCGGAGGCTCAAACCGGATTTAGCCATTTGTACCGATGTAACGCACGACACTCAATCCCCCATGTATAACAAAAAAGAGAGTGGCAATCTTAAATGTGGATTGGGCCCGGTGCTGTGCTATGGGCCTGCCGTCCAGAACAACGTTCTGAAGATGATGATTCAAACGGCGGAAAAGAAGAAAATCCCCTTCCAGCGCCAGGCGGTGTCACGCTCGACGGGAACGGATACCGATTCCTTTGCGTATTCTTCCGAAGGGGTCGCTTCCGGCCTTATTTCCCTGCCATTGAAATACATGCACACCACAGTGGAAACGGTTCATAAAGAGGACGTCGAAAACGTTATCAATCTCATTTACGAGGTTCTTTTGCAGGTAAAACCTGGGCACGACTACCGTTACATCCGGTAGAATTCAAGGAAATCTTACATCAGAAAGGATAACAGCCTTACTGGCATCCCCGCTTTCGGGGGCCGGCCTACCTTTGTGTCAACAAAACCCAAAAAGAAGAAAAATTATGAAAACAGTGAAAGCTTTTGTGGTGGCAGCCCTAATGATGGTGAGCGGTGCCACCTTTGCGCAAGACAGGCCCATGCACGAAGTATATTCGATGATGGTATTCAATTTTATCAAGTACGTTCAATGGCCCGACCACGACAAGGCAAGCGAGTTTGTGATCGGTGTAGTTGGCAGCAATGATGTTTACGCTACATTAAACTCCTGGTATGGCGGTAAACTAAAAGGCAACAAGACGTACATTATTAAGAAATTTGCTTCTGCCGCAGAAGTTACAGATTGTCATGTCATTTACATCGACAAGTCGAAGAGCAGCGAATTTGAAGCGATTAATGCCAAAGTGAAAGGAAAAGGAACGTTGATAGTAACGGATAAGAACGGGCTGGGCCAAAAAGGAAGTTGCATTAACTTCAAAACGATCGATGACAAATTGCGTTTTGAATTGAATCAACAAGCCGTAGAAGCTTCCAATCTGAAAGTCTCCGGAGCTCTATCTTCTATGGCGATTTTGATTTAATGGGGTTTGTTTTGTGTGTGTGAGGCCTTCCCGCCCTGCGGGAGGGTTTTCTTCTGCAAGACAGTTTATAAGAAATTAACACCTTAGTAAAGTAATTGAATCTGCAGATGAAACAAACAAGACTACTTCTTCTCTTCTCGATGGTGACCTTTCATGGAATGGCCCAGCAAGAACGACCGACGCACGAAATGCATGCGATGATGCTTTATAACTTTATGAAGTACATCCAATGGCCGAATGAAAGCGACCCGGGTGAATTTGTCGTGGGTGTAATGGGTGAAGACGACGTGTTTGGGACCTTAAAATCCTGGTACGATGGGAAACCGAAGGGAACCAAAAAATACCTTATTAAGAAGTTGACCTCTGCGGCCGAAGCTGCGGAATGCGCTGTGGTATATGTTGGTAGATCCAAAAGCCGTGAGTTTGATGGTATTAGGACGGCTACCAGCGGAAAACCGGTATTGACGGTCACGGACGGTTTTAACCTGGGTCAGAAGGGAAGTTGTATTAATTTTAAAGTCATTGAAGGCAAACTTAAGTTTGAATTGAACCAGGGTTCCGTGAATGGAGCCAGCCTGAAAGTATCCGGCCAATTGACCAGCATGGCGATTGTTATCTAGAAACACACTATCCAAGAATTTAATTACTCACCTAACCCATAACCTATAGCCCGTTTTTATCTATCGAAATTGTAGTTGTTAGCGTTGTGAGATATGATAAAAACAGAAGCGTTGCTTGCCAAGCTTTTTGAGAATTCCAAAAGCATATTATTGGTAACGGATGAGAAATTCAACATCCGTTATATTTCTTCATCCATTGAATCCTTTTTCGGATTGCAGGCCTTCTCCGTCTTAGGCAAAAATGCATTCGATTTTGTAACTGAAAATAACCGGGAAGCCTGGCGCAATTGCATTCTGGAGTCCAACGGAAACAAGTCCAGTGAAATCTTCCTGGTGACCCCATCGGGAAAAGAGTTGTATTTCGATGTGACCGTCACCAATCACATTTCGCACCGGGAAATCAGGGGAATGGTAGTGATCATGCATGACATCACCGAGCGGAAACTGAAACACAAAAATTTAGAGAAGACGAATGATCAATTGGATCATTTCATTTTCAAAACGATCCACGACCTTCGTGCACCCATTCACTCGGCCATTGGATTGATCGATTTGACCCGAGGGTCCAGCCTTGAAGAAAAGGAACACTATATTTCATTGATAAAGTCCAATTTACAAAAACTGGATTCTTTCATCAATGAGCTAAGTAGTTTCTACATCAACGAAAAACTCGCCGTTGTCAGGAAGAAAATTGATTTTGACAGCGTGTTTGAACAGGAAAGGGAATTCCTGCAAAATCTTCCTGGCGCTGACGAAATAACCTTCGAGTATGATTTTAGAGCATCGTCCGATTTCTTTTCAGACCCCTTGCGGCTGAAGACTATCCTCACCAATATATTGTCAAACTCAATTAAGTACAGCGATCCATTTAAGGACAATAGGTTTATTCACGTTTCGGCACAAGTAGACGAATTGATTTGCCGGATTGCTATTCACGACAACGGCCTGGGAATTGATGAACAGCACCTGGGCAGCATCTTTGATATGTTCTTTCGATCCCATACGCAGATTCAAGGTACTGGTCTTGGACTTTATATCGTAAAAGATACCGTGGATCGGCTCCAGGGTGAAATTGAGGTGAAATCAAAAATTGGTGTGGGGACCACCTTTACTGTCACGCTGCCCAATTTTATAGAAAAAGAGGTAAACCAAAACTAATTTTTCCGGGAGATAGCAAACGCTTGCGGTTGATCCTGGCTCCGGTACGCTTTTACGATCTCGATCGCTAAGATTGGTTTATTTCAAATCCCACGGACCGCATATCCTCCCAAAACCCGGGATAGGACTTGTTAACGACCTCCGGGTCATCCACTATTAATTGGGCACGGGCAGCCCAGGGCGCCAGACCCATTGCCATGCGGTGGTCATGATAGGTTTTGACAGAGATGGAAGGTACAAGTTGACCCGGTGCCAGATTCCAAATCCCTGATTTCTCTTCCGTAAGGCGGGCCCCAATCTTAGTCAGTTCACTTTGTAATGCCGCAATCCGGTCGGTTTCCTTGATTCGCAGACTTTCCATCCCGGTGAAAACCCCGCGAATACCCTTGGCCGCACAGGCCGGCAAAACGGTTTGTGCCAAATCAGGACAATTGGTAAAGTCCCAATCGACAATCCCTTTATGCGCCTGTTTGGTCAAAATGACTGCTTCATTATCATGAACGGCCTTCACGCCCAGCCCCTCCATAACCTCAACAATGACCCGGTCGCCCTGAAGGGAGTGTCGCGTCACATTTGGCAGCCTGACTTCGGCCTGGTCAGCCAGCGCCGTAAATGCAAACCAGTAGCTGGCTGCCGACCAATCGGCTTCCACTGTCAGATTGGCCTTTTGGTAATGGGCCGAGGGGATATGAATCGACTGCCCTTTGAAATCGCAGGTCGCTCCAAACTTATTCATGAGGGCCGCTGTCATATCGATATACGGGCGGCTGCCGATGTGGCCCTCAATCCGGATGGTAAGTCCTTGCGGCAGGACGGGGGCCATCATCATCAGGGCCGAGATATATTGACTGCTTACATCCCCCGGAAGGGATACTGAATTAGCCCTTTGACCGTCAAAGCCTTTGGTTTCAATCGGTGGAAATCCTTCTTTCCCTAAATAGACAATCGTGGCGCCCAACGTTTGGAGGGCATCGACCAGCAGGGCAATAGGCCGCTCCTTCATCCTTGCCGTTCCGGTAATGATCTTGTTTTTTCCTGTGAGGGCAAAGTAGGCGGTAAGAAAGCGCATCGTAGTGCCGGCATCCATAACATCAATTAGTTTGTCCGGACTGCTCACCAGTGCCTCCATCAATCGCGTATCGCGGGCAGAAGAAAGGTTGCTAACTACCGATTGGTTGCCGGAAAGTGCGTTCAAAAGCAAGGCCCGGTTACTGATGCTTTTGGATGAAGGCAAGTTTTGTATGGTCCCGAAGAGCCTCGAATTCCTGTGGATGGTGATAGACAAAGCGTGGTAGATTTTTTCCTGCTGAAAAATAAATTCTAATTATCAGTTATTTTACTTCGCAAATGAAACAAAATGTTTTTAATTTCGGTTGAAGGAGTAATTATGAATACCACACGAAAAATAGCAATTGGGTTAGGGATCGCAGGAGGTGCGGTGCTGGCTGCCTGGTTACTGACGGGCGACCGGAAGAAGAAGACCAAGGACTTCATTGTCAAGAAGGCACAAGACCTCAAGCAGACCCTCAAAAAAGGGGAAGAACCGCTGGACGACACGGATGTGCACTACATTTAGAGTGATCCAAAGAAATCCAATGATTCAAGTATCTCCATTTCGCTAACCTCGATATCCCAAACCGGCTTGCCAATACCCTTTGGCAAGGCCATCAGAATTCTTTTACCTTGATTTTTCTTGTCTTGCCCCATCAGTTTAACAAGGGCGTTTCTGTTTTCAGGCAGGCGGATGCGGCCAAAAATCTGCAGTAAATAGGGTATAATTTGGTTGAACTCTTCCTCAGGCAGCAGTCCCTGTTTAAAGGCGATG
Source organism: Cyclobacteriaceae bacterium (assembly GCA_041484175.1). Taxonomy (GTDB): domain Bacteria; phylum Bacteroidota; class Bacteroidia; order Cytophagales; family Cyclobacteriaceae; genus ELB16-189. Next base: position 5,498 of record JBGPGZ010000037.1, read on the forward strand.
AATGCTTCTGTTATCATCCCGACTGCCACTGCTTCACCATGGAAGATCCGGTTCCCGGAGCTGAGGAAATAAGCTTCGACAGCGTGCCCGATGGTATGACCGAAATTCAGGATCTTGCGCAATCCATTTTCTGTCGGGTCCTGTTTAATTACCGAATACTTGAACTCCACCGAGTGGCGAATCAGTCTTTCCCAATCCTGGCCGGCCAGGGGTTTGGAGCGTACATGGTCCCACATAGCCCGGTCCGAGATCAAACAGTGTTTGACGACTTCGGCAAAACCGGAACGCAATTCCCGCTCCGGAAGTGTCTTTAGAAACGGCGCCGCGATGAGGGTGCCTGCCGGCTCCTGAAACAGTCCGATATGATTCTTGTAATGCTGGAAATCAATACCCAACTTACCACCGATGCTGGCGTCAACCTGGGCCAGAAGCGTGGTCGGCATTAGCAGAAAATCAATCCCGCGTTTAAATGTGGCCGCGCAAAATCCACCCAAATCACCCAGTACTCCGCCTCCCAAAACAATTAACAGGCTGTACCGATCGAAGGTAAGTTCGGTGAGTTCTTTCCAAACAGTAATACACGTTTCTATATTTTTATGTTCTTCCCCCGATGAGACCTGGATAAGCCGATGGCTGGGAAGGCCGTCCTGGACTAGCGGATAACACAACTGCTTGGTATGCTCATCCAGCAGCACACCCAGCTGGGAATACCTTTTCTCACGAAGAAATTCCTTCAAGGCTACGGAGGGATCTGGCTGGAAAACGATGGTTGGGGGTAGCATTTCCTTATTCGTGAGTCACCAATTTTTCGACAAATTAAGGGAATTCTCATCGTTATCTTGCCTTTTGCTTCCAAAGTGCGCCGTAGAAAGGGACCTGCGCACCCGGTTTCGCTACTAAATATTCGCATGGGAGTGCTTATCAATTTTATATTTGTGCCGCAAACAATTTACATGGAAGTTCAACCCAGGGCGCATTTTGACGACACCGCTGTCGCATTCGCCTACAAGTCCAACAAGGACCTAAAGAAAGCCAACTTTATTTTCACTGTCGTTAATCATCCGGCCGTCTCTAATTTAGCAACGGGCGCCGTTAAATTGGCGCTTGGGTTACACCTTCCAGTAAAGGGTCTTATCAAAACCACCGTGTTCGAACATTTTTGCGGAGGCGAGACGATTGACCAATGTGACAAGACCATTCAAAAGATTGCAGGGTTTCATGTGGGAACGATCCTTGACTATTCCAAGGAAGGTGCGAAAACCGAATATGGTTTTGATGCTACGGCCCGCGAGATTCTAAATACCTTCGACAAGGCCAAAAATAATCCAAACGTACCCTTCTGTGTGTTCAAGACAACTGGGATGGCCGATATGGATTTGTTGGAAAAAGTCCAAAGGAAAGAAGTATTATCTTCAGCGGAGCAGACAGCCTTTGAGCGCGTAAAGGAGCGGGTTGATCAGATCTGTGCCAAGGCTTGCGACTATGATGTACCCGTGCTGATGGATGCGGAAGACAGTTGGATCCAGGATACAATCGATGCAGTCGCGTATGATATGATGCAGAAGTACAACCGGGAGAAAGCCATCGTCTTCAACACCTTCCAAATGTACCGGACCGATATGTTGAACAACCTGCACACCGCTTTTGAAAGGGCCGCGGAAGGGAATTATTTTTTGGGTGTAAAGATGGTCCGGGGCGCCTATCTTGAGAAGGAAAGGGCGCGCGCGGAAAAATTAGGCTACAACGACCCTATCCACCCCACCAAAGCAGCCACGGACGAATTATTTAATAAGGGCCTCGATTTTTGCATTGACCATAAGCAAAGGATCAGTTTGGTGTGCGGCTCTCACAATGAATACAGCAATGGATACCTCACTGCCCTCATGGAAAAGCATGGCTTGAACGCAAACGATAAGCGCTTTTGGTTTGCCCAACTCCTGGGAATGAGTGATAATATTTCGTTTAAACTGGCCAAGGAGGGTTATAATGTGGTTAAGTACGTGCCCTACGGACCGGTGGAATCGGTGATGCCCTATTTGCTGAGACGCGCCGCCGAAAATACTTCCGTGGCAGGCCAGAGCAGCCGGGAGCTTTCCCTGATTCGCAGGGAACTGCAGCGCAGGAGATCCTCCAGGTGACTTCTTTTTGGTGCGCTTGCCGTTTCTTTCGGTGCGGCAGTCTTGGGGTAAATCATTAATTTGCGGCGCTATCAAAAAACATAATTTGGCATCATGCAATTGAGTGAACAAGAGATTATCCGCAGGCAGAGTTTGGAGGAGTTGGTCAGACTGGGGATCAATCCCTACCCGGCCGAATTATTTGAGGTGAGTGCCTCGGCGGCAGAAATTCACGAACATTATCCACAAAGGGAATTCCCCGATGTGTCTGTGGCCGGACGCATCATGACCCGCAGAATCATGGGCAATGCATCTTTTGTTGAGTTGCAGGATGAATCGGGCCGCATCCAGCTTTATTTTCGAAGAGATGACCTGTGTCCTTCCGAAGACAAGAGCTTGTATAATACCGTATTCAAGAAGCTGCTCGACATTGGAGATATTATCGGGGCACGGGGATTTGTATTCAAAACGCAAACCGGTGAAATCTCGATTCATGTCACCGGCTTCAAGATCTTAAGTAAATCCCTGAGGCCACTCCCTGTTGTGAAAGAAACCAAAGACGAACAAGGCAATAGTACGCTGCACGATGCATTTACCGATCCGGAGCAGCGGTACAGGATGCGGTATGTCGATTTGGTCGTCAATCCTCGCGTTCGCGACGCATTTGTAAAAAGGACACAACTGATTAACTCTATGCGCGCCTACCTGAATAAAAAAGAATACCTCGAAGTTGAAACGCCAGTCCTCCAACCCCTGTATGGAGGTGCAGCGGCAAGACCGTTTAAAACGCACCACAATGCGCTGGACATGACGCTCTATTTGAGAATTGCCAATGAGCTTTATCTCAAACGTCTGATCGTGGGGGGCTTCAACGGAGTTTACGAATTTTCTAAAGACTTCCGCAACGAAGGGATGTCGCGCTTTCACAATCCAGAGTTTACGCAGGTTGAATTGTATGTGGCCTACAAGGATTATCAATGGATGATGGATTTGGTTGAAGAGATGATCGAAAAGGTCGCAATGGACTTACATGGTACGACGCTCGTGAAAGCCGGTGAGAACACGATCGATTTCAAACGGCCATGGAAACGATATACCATGTATGAAGCGATCCAGCATTTCACTCAAATTGATATTTCAGCGATGGATGAGGCAAACCTTCGGGATACTTGCCGGAGGCTTCATGTTCCCATCGATGAAACGATGGGCAAAGGAAAGCTGATCGACCAAATATTCGGAGAGCGATGCGAACCGAATTTGATCCAGCCGACCTTTATTACCGACTATCCTATTGAAATGTCCCCTCTTGCAAAAAAACACAGGAGTAAACCCGGATTGGTGGAACGTTTTGAAGCAATTTGCAACCGGAAGGAAATCTGTAATTCTTTTTCTGAATTGAACGACCCGATTGATCAGCGTCAGCGATTTGAGGAACAGCTGGAATTGGGCAAACGGGGTGATGAAGAAGCAATGACCCTGGATGAGGATTTTCTCCGCGCACTGGAATATGGAATGCCGCCCACCGCGGGCTTGGGTATCGGAATCGATCGGCTGGCGATGATCATGACCAACTCACCTTCCATCCAGGATGTGATTTTCTTCCCGCAGATGAAACCGGAGCGACCGGCGATGGGAATCACGGAGAGAGATTTTGAGGAAATCGGCGTTCGCAAAGAGTTGGTGCCGATTGTCCAAAAGCTCGGTATTACTTCATTGGCACAGTTAAAAGAAATAAAACCGACAAAACTATTCAACGATATCGCCGGAATGCGCAAAAAGCTGAAGCTGGAAAATATTCAGAACCCGACCCTTCAGGAAATTGAAGGGTGGATGAAATAGGTTACGGGTTTCAAGTTTAAGTTTTCAAATTTCAAGGTTATCATGTATTCAACTTTAAACAAATCAGAAGGTATCAAAAAACGAACGATTTCGATCCAGTTTCAGGTCTCTCAACAGGCCTGACTTGACTCCGATGGAAAAGCTATAGTTCTGATACTTTCCGAAAGGGACCCAATTGAGGCTCATTTGCCAACAATGCAAATCGCGCCGGATCGAAAAGTTCGTTTGTGTAATTTGTTTTGCTTTAAAGTCATATCCTGAGCTGTAATCAACCTTCCATTTCTTGGTCAGCGAAATGTCACCCGAAAAGCGCATCGCTTGGGTAATCTGAGCGGCCAGGTGACCCGTTCTCGTGTAGTTGACATTATAACTGAACCGCAAGTTCCAGGGAATCGAGAAATCCACGTACGCATCAGGGGTCTCCAGGAGAAATTTCTTGTCAGTATCGGATAAGCTTGACTTTCCAATCTTGTCGCGTGTTTCAGTGTCCTTCTTTTGCCCTTTCGGGTTGAGGTTACTGCTAAAAGAAAAACTGGCCGAAGAAATTTTACCCAAGGTCAATCCATTGCGCCAGGCGTACTTGTCCAATTTTGTCTGGTAAATGGTTCCGTTCTTTTCACCCACACTATCAATCCGGTATTGATAGGGATCAATTATTCCGCTCAGGTTGATGTTGACTTTGCCGTCCAGAACATTGGTGTTGGCGGCAAGATTGAAAGGGGAGAGTCTGAATCCGGGCGCGACAAAATTATAACCGCTCGAGATCGAAAGCGTGTTGAAGAGCGGTATCTTTTTAGCTATTGTATCTTTCTTATTTTTCACCTTCATTTCAATATTATTGTTGATCCCAAAACTCAAGGAGCTGCTTCGTCCCTGCCGGGATGACCCATACACGAAGCCATCGTGCCGGGACTTGTAAACGGTCTGTCTTAATTCCTGGCCATTGGGTGCTTTGCTAACCATATCAAAGCGCTGGTAGTAGTCATACTTCGGTGAGCCAAAATCAGGCTGGAAACTCATCCCCAGACTCGGATTGATGACGTGGCGAATCGCCTGGACACGGCTTCCTTTTTTAAAGAATTTGGTGCCGTAGATCCGGGTAGTCAACGAAACACTTCCCGAGTAGTTCGTCACGGTGTTAAATCCCCGAAGGGTATCCTTTACAACAATATTTTTACCGGTCCCGTCAACACCCCAATTCAGTTTCTGAAAATACCAAATCTCATCAAGGTTAAGGCTGGGGCTTACTGTAAAAAATCTCAACAGTTTAATGGAAGTTTGAAGCGGTATATTGCTCCGGACTCCTTTTTTGGCATCCTGGAGAAACCTTGGCAAGTTTTGGAAATTGAACGGCGCTATGCTGTCAATAGAGGGATTCTTGCCAATCTTACCCAGGTTGTTGGTCACCTGATTGGTGGCTGTCATGGTCAGGCGGGTAGAGAAATTCTGAAGGAACATTATGTTCTTTACTTTCTTAAAAGGATACAGGTTGTTCACGTTAAAATTCATATCCGGTAGCGGCAAGTTTACTTCCTTGGTGGTCAAGTCCTGGTTCACGCGCAAGTTGACTCCGAGACTAAAGGGTGTTCCTGGAAAAGTCTTGGAATAAGAAACATTGGAGCTAAGTTTTCGGGTGGAGTTGTTAAGCCCGCTGGTAGTCTGATTGGTGACTACGCTGCCCAGGTAATTGCTGTTATTAAATGTTGCGGTGGCGGCATTGACCGAAGCCGAAAACCGCGCCGAGCCGCGGGTTTGGGGCGAGTGACTCCACGTCAGCCGAAAGTCTTTTACGCGTTGAAGGTTTTCTATTTGAGTGCCCGTCCGGTTGTTGGTATAGCTGAAATTGAATGCCCCTCCGTAATAGTACCTTTTTCGATAATTGGTGGCAATGTTCAGGGCGCTTGATCCCTTGGAATAAAAATCGGTCGTGACGGTCAGCTTCAAGTATTCATTGATGTCAAAAAAATAGCCGCCTCCTCGCAGGAAGAAACCACGGTTGCGCTCTTCTCCGTAGGCAGGTACGATGATGCCCGAGGCGCTTTTTTTCTGCGAAGGAAATATTCCAAACAGGAAACCAATGGGAGTTGGCACGTCGTTGAACTCCATATAAAAGGGACCGCTGATCATCTTGTCCCCCGGGATAGCCTTGGTCTTTGTGGAAATTATTCTGAAATGGGGATGTGCCAGGTTGCACGTGGTGTATCCGTTTCCGATGCTGAAGAGTTCATTCTTTTCATTTTTGAAAACGGCCTTTCCGTGAAGGAAGCCGTCCCCCTGTTGTGTCACGACTTCGGAAATCTTTGCTCTTTTGTTCTTGAAGTTGTAAACGATGTCTTTGGTTTCATACTTTTCACTGCCATTCTTGAAAATGGGATAACCCACGTTTCTGCCTAAAGAATCTACGCTTGCGTGTGCAGTGATGGTTGATTCCTCATAATCAATAATGATTTCGTCCGCCTCCAGCTCAATGAGTCCGTATTTGATCTTGGCATCGCCATAGAGTCTTACGATCTTGCGGCTAACGCTGGAATTAATGGAGTCCCTTGCCGAGTAGACGATCGTTGTTTCAATGGCATCTTTTTTTTTGACGGCTTTCAGTGTGTCGACCTTCACGGTAGTGGAATCAGGATGGGGGCGCTGACCCGGTGCGACGGAATCGCGCTTTGCAGGGAGCTCGCCGGGAACGGACTTGATTGGAGTCTCCACCTGCGCAAAGACAGGGGTACGCAGGACCATTAGAAAAATTATCGCGGAGAGAAAGCAAAAAGGACCGAATTTCTGCACACCTTCTGATTTGATTTTCAGGAGTTTAGCTTTTACTGAAAAATTGTCAACTTTGCGCAAAGGTATTGCAAATACTTCAGACATAGCCACGCCCGTGAGGAATATCGGACTTAAGACCCTGCTTATAGCAATAACCTTGCTAAATTCTTCCGCTACTTCAATTTCTCCCAATTTCAAAGTAGAGACTGTCGTCATCGATCCTGGACATGGCGGTCGCGACCCCGGCACCCATGGCGCTGTCGTCAACGAAAAAGAAGTGACATTGAAAATTTCAATGAAGGTTGGAAGGTATATTGAAAAGAATTTCCCGGGTGTAAAGGTCATCTATACGCGCAAAGATGATCGCTATCTCGCCTTGGATGAGCGCGCCATTATGGCGAATAAGAACAAGGCGGATGTATTTATTTGCATCCACGCGAATGCCAGCCCTAGCCCGTATACCTATGGCACGGAGACCTATGTGATGGGACCTCATAAGACCGAAGGCAACATGGATGTGGCGAAACGTGAGAACGCGGTGATGTTGTTGGATGAAAATCATGAAGAACGGTACGAAGGCTTTGATCCCAAGAGCCCCGAGTCCTATATCTTATTTTCGCTGGCGCAAAATGCATTTCAGGAGAGCAGCCTGAACCTCGCAGACAAAATTGAAACGCAATTCAAATCCCGGCCGGGACGGTATAGTCATGGAGTAAAACAAGCCGGATTTTGGGTGCTATGGCGCACCGCCATGCCCAGTGTCCTGGTCGAGGTTGGATTTCTGTCCAACAAGAAAGAAGAAAAATTTCTGACGACAGACCAAGGCCAGGACTTTATAGCTACCGGCATTTACAAGGCTTTCAAAGAATACAAGACCCAAATCGAATCCGTAAACTAAGACCCGTGAAAAATATCAATAAAGAAGTAAAAGTCGGTCTGTTCGCTATCGTTGCAATGGCTTTGTTGTATGTGGGATTCTATTATCTGAAGGGAGTGGACTTTTTCTCCTCGACAAAGAAGTATTATGCCGTATATGACAACGTCGATCAGCTTGCTGTATCCAATCCGGTTCTATTGAACGGATATCAGGTAGGCCAGGTAAGCCATATCAATATTCTTCAAAACCGGCAAAACAAAGTGTTGGTTGAATTGGACATTGATTCAGATGTGAAGTTAGGTGATTCCACAAAGGCTATTTTAACAAGTGAAATCTTGTCGGGCAAGTATCTCCTTCTTTCCATCGGTACGGTGGTGAAACCATTGAAGGCCGGAGATACAATTCGTGCGGAGGTGGCCAAGGGAATGTTTGACGTCTTCACCGAGCAGGCCGAGCCGGTTGCAGATAATTTGCAAACCACCCTGCGAAATTTTAATGCAGTGATTGATAACCTGGTCCACAATACACGGCAATTGGATACCATTTTTATGAAACTTCAAAGAACACCGAATATATTGAATGGTGCCCTGATGAATGCCAATGGAAGAGTCGACGAGCTGTCGCAGAGTTTTAGAACGGTAGCAGATAACCTGAACGGGACGCTCAACGATCTGAAGCCTACGCTCAGCAATTTCAAAACCCTGTCCGATTCATTGAAACAATTGCGGTTGAGCCAAACACTCACGAAGATGCAACAAACATTGACCAGCCTGAATGAAACGCTGGCCAAATTGAAAAAGGGAGACAACACGGCTAGCAAACTGATGACGGAAGATTCCTTATATGTAAATCTCAACAAGCTCCTGACCCACCTGGACACCCTGGTCAAGCATTTTGACAACAATCCCAAACAATTTTTGGGCCCACTGGGCAAGAGTCCGAGGAAAATTGCGCGCGATCGCAAAAAAGAGGATGAGCGAAAGAAATCCGCTGCCCAAAAGAAATGACCATGGGCAACGATGTAGCGTTTAATAAAAATGAAGACCAGCTTAAGCTGCTTCTCTCTCTATTAAGATCCAAATCGCAAAAAGTCAAGCTGGGAGGCGGTGAAAAGAAGATAGAGGAGCAGCACACCAAAGGAAAGCTGACGGCCCGGGAGCGGATACAATACCTCTCCGACAAAGGCGCTGAATTTCTCGAGGTAGGACTGTTCGCAGGAGAAGACATGTATCAGGCTGTTGGAGGTTGTCCCTCCGCCGGTGTGGTCACAGGAATTGGCCGCGTCATGGGCAGGCCCTGCATGATGGTCGCCAATGACGCAACCGTGAAAGCCGGGGCCTGGTTTCCCATCACCGCCAAGAAAAATCTGCGCGCACAGGAGATCGCAATGGAGAACCGGCTGCCCATCATTTACATGGTGGATAGCGCCGGTGTCTTTCTTCCCATGCAAGATGAAATTTTTCCCGATAAAGAGCATTTTGGAAGACAATTCAGGAACAATGCAAAGATGTCATCCATGGGCATCATTCAGATTGCTGCTATCATGGGAAGTTGTGTCGCCGGCGGCGCCTATCTCCCCATCATGTCGGATGAAGCGATGATTGTCGACAAGACCGGTTCGATCTTTTTGGCAGGATCCTATCTTGTGAAAGCGGCCGTGGGCGAAGAGATCGACAACGAAACGCTCGGTGGTGCTTCAACGCATTGCGAAATATCGGGAGTCACCGACAATAAGTTTGAGAGTGATCAGGCGTGCCTCGATCACATCCGCCAGCTCTTTGATAAATTGGGAGCCGCTGAGAACGCGGGCTTTGATCGGCGGGAAGCCAGGCCTCCAAAAGAAAAAGTAGAAGAGATTTACGGTTTACTGCCCGCGGATCGCGTAAAGCCGTATGACATGCTGGAAATCATCAAACGCCTTGTCGATGATTCGGATTTGGATGAATATAAGGCCCTTTACGGAAAAACAATTTTATGTGGTTTTGCCCGGATCGATGGGTGGGCTGTTGGCATCGTTGCCAATCAGCGCAAGGTCGTGAAAACAAAGAAAGGTGAAATGCAAATGGGCGGTGTCATCTATTCCGACTCCGCGGATAAAGCCGCACGCTTTATTATGAATTGTAACCAGCGAAAAATACCGCTTCTTTTTATCCAGGATGTGAGCGGATTTATGGTGGGAAGCAAAGCTGAGCATGGCGGGATCATTAAGGATGGGGCAAAGATGGTCAACGCCATGGCCAATTCAACGGTTCCGAAGTTTACCCTGATTGTCGGCAACTCGTATGGAGCGGGCAACTACGCAATGTGCGGTAAAGCCTTCGACCCACGGCTGATTTATGCGTGGCCAACCGCGCAGATCGCCGTCATGAGCGGGAATTCAGCAGCAAAAACATTGTTGCAGATCCGCGTGAGTACGCTTAAAGGTCAAGGCAAGGAAATTTCAAAGGAGGAAGAAGCCAAGTTGCTCAAAGAGATTACAGACCGCTACAATGATCAATTAAGCCCTTATTATGCCGCGGCGCGTTTGTGGGTGGATGGCGTGATTGATCCGCTGGAAACAAGAAAAATGGTTTCGATGGGAATCGAAGCGGCCAATCACGCACCCATTGAAAAGTTTAATGTGGGCGTTATTCAAACATAAGAATTGTGAACGACATTGAACTCAAAGCGCTGGTCTCCCTGCTTGATGATGACGACAAACATATAGTATCACATGTAGAGGAGAAGATACTGTCGATTGGGACTTCTGTAATCCCTTTTCTGGAGAAGGAATGGGAAAGCAATTTTAATCCATCGGTTCAGCAGCGGATTGAGGACCTGATTCACACGCTGCAATATGAGTTGGTAAAGGGCCGCCTGAAGGAGTGGTATGAAGGCAAGGATCAGGACCTGCTGACGGGCATGTGGATTGTGGCGACCTACCAATATCCGGATCTGGAATTGGATAAACTCAAACAGGAACTGGAGCAAATCTACTACGAAACCTGGCTCGAATTCCGCCCTGATTTGTATCCTTTCGACCAGATCAAGGTGATCAACAGCGTATTGTTTAGCAAACTGAAGTTTGGAGCGAATACAAAGAACTTCCACTCACCCGGAAACTCGATGATCAACGTGGTTTTGGAAACGCACAAGGGGAACCCGATTACGTTGTGTGTAATCTATATGCTGGTGGCGCAGAAATTGAGACTTCCGGTGCAAGGCGTAAACCTTCCGAACTTATTTATCCTCACATACAAAGATGCGCAAACACAGTTTTACATCAACGCCTTTAACCGCGGCCTGATCTTTTCCAAACAGGACATCGAAAACTATATCAGCGAACTTCACCTTGTGCCGCAGAGTTCCTTCTTTGAAGCGTGCAGCAGCCTCGAAATTATCCGGAGGGCCCTGCGCAACCTGGTAATGTCTTTTGAAAAAATGGGTGAGCACGC
>JBGPGZ010000038.1:0-16438 GCA_041484175.1 Cyclobacteriaceae bacterium
AGGAGCTTCTTCCTATTCTGGAAGCATCCGCTCAAACCGGCAAACCGCTCCTGATCATTGCTGAAGAAGTAGAAGGAGAAGCCCTTGCTACCTTAGTGGTGAATAAGATTCGCGGCGCTCTCCGCGTAGCCGCTGTAAAAGCCCCTGGCTTTGGCGACAGAAGAAAAGCCATGCTGGAAGACATAGCCATCCTCACGGGAGGCAAAGTAATTTCTGAAGAAACCGGTATGAAACTGGAAGACGCCAAGTTAGAATCCCTCGGCCGTGCTGAGAAAATCAATATCGACAAGGATAATACAACCATCGTTAACGGTGCCGGCAAGAAAGCGGAGATCACGGGCCGGATTAACCAGATCAAAGCTCAAATCGAAACGACCACGTCGGATTATGACAAGGAAAAACTGCAAGAACGCCTTGCGAAACTTTCCGGTGGCGTAGCGATTCTCTACATCGGCGCTGCTACCGAAGTGGAAATGAAAGAAAAGAAAGCCCGTGTTGACGATGCATTGCACGCCACGCGCGCTGCCGTTCAGGAAGGCATCATCCCCGGTGGTGGAGTAGCGTACCTCCGCGCGGTTGAATCGTTAAAAGATCTTAAAGGAGACAATGATGACCAGGCTACCGGTGTAAACATCGTTCGGTTAGCACTTGAGTCTCCCTTGAGAACGATCGCTGAAAATGCCGGACAAGAAGGCTCTGTCATCGTAAATAAGGTTCGTGATGGCAAGAAGGACTTTGGTTATAATGCGGCGGACAACAAATTTGAGGATTTCTTTGCGGCAGGGATTATTGATCCCACGAAAGTGGCGCGTTTGGCGCTTGAGAACGCAGCTTCTATTGCAGGCTTGCTCCTGACAACGGAAGCCGTCGTTTCTGAAATTCCGGAGGAAAAAGAAGCTCCTGCTATGCCCAGAGGCGGCATGGATGGAATGATGTAAGCTTCACTTTGAACAAAAAAAAGGCTTCACTGAAAAGTGAAGCCTTTTTTATTTAATTTTCGAATATCAACTGATTCCAGCAAGCATGGTAATTCATCAAACGTTCGGAGATTTTGTTCTTTTTCTGTACCTGCACATGGCCTATGCCGATGGCCAATGCCCTCCCGCCGAAAAGAAAATTATTCTCGAAAAAATGAGTAAGCTCTTTCCGAATGAGGGCGACCCGGGCAAGAAACTGGAAGAGGCGGAAAAGGAATACCTCCGCACAGATCCCACTGCCATTCCGGGTTTGATCCTGGAGACATTCAAACAGTTCAATCACGTAAAGTTCGCCCAGAAATACAAAGTCTATACCGACATGTATGATATCATCAATGCCGATGGCAAGGTGGAGGAAGCCGAAACTGACGCGCTGGAGTCATTGAAAAAGATCATCGACCTGAGCGCGGAGGCGAAAGGTTAGCTCTTTTTTATCGCTTGCCGGTAAAGCATCGTGGCCATGGTGACGAAAAACAACACACCTAACAAGGAGTAGCCGTACGCCCCAAACCATTTGATCAGCGTGTGATCTGCGCTGACTTTCTTGAGTGATTCAAATATAGTATCGTTCACGGACAGCAATGCCACAACGACGCCCGCCAACGCACCGCCGGCAATAAGACCCGTGGCAAAAAGGCTTCCCCTTCCCAGCTCTCCTTCTTCAATGACCTCGTTCCGTCTTTCAGCTCTCCAATCAATGGTTCCCTTGATAGCCCCCCCAATAAAAATCGGGAGTGTCGTGGATAAGGGAAGATAAAGTCCTATTGCAAAGGCCAGTGCTTTGATACCGCACAGTTCAATCATCACCGAGATAAAAACTCCGACCATGACGTATTGCCAATCGAGATTAAAAGACAATATGCCACGCGCTAATGTGGCCATCAAGGTCGCCTGGGGCGCCGAGAAACGGTCACCCCCGATGGCGTGAATGACCCCCTGAGAGATTTCCTGCTGTGTGGGAGTATCCAACACCTTGACTACGATGCCTATGGCAATAGAGGATACGATCGCTCCTATAAATAAAGCGAGCTGTTGATAGTAGGGGGTCGCGCCGACAATATACCCGGTCTTCAAGTCTTGTGACGTTCCGCCTGCGTTGGCTGCGGCGATGCAAATCATTCCTCCTACCACCAAGGCAAGCGGCTCATACAATTTTCCACTCCACCCAACCGCCGTGAATATCAGGCATGTCCCCATTAATGTTGCAATCGTCATTCCAGAGATCGGGCTATTGCTGGATCCGACAAGCCCTACAATCCGGCTGGCGACCGTCACAAAGAAAAATCCAAAGACAATGATCAGAATTCCGATCAGGAGTTTTTGAACCACTCCGTCTCCGGGAATTCCTGGCAATACCGTCATGAGTGCGACCAGAATGATACTTCCAACAATGACTACCTTGAAAGAAAGATCCCTGTCTGTTCTCAGCACGCCGCCCTCGCCCTTTTCTTTCATTGAACTGATGCTTTCCCTGAAAGAACTGATAATCGTAGGAATGGTTTTAATCAATGTAATCAAACCTCCTGCGGCAACAGCCCCCGCACCTATCTGCCGGATATAGGCCCGGTAAATAGCATCAGCATAACTTCCAAAACTATGTGCAGCAGGATCCCAGGTACCTGGCCCGCCTGCTGAATTAATGTCTGCCAGATAGCCAAGTTTCACCAACTGCAAGGCGATCGTGTCCGGTGGAACCAGCGTCGTGAGTAACGGAATCATCGCCCACCAGGCAAGTACAGAACCTGCAACAAGCACTCCTCCAATGCGCGGGCCTATAATGTAGCCGACGCCGAGGTATTCCGGAGTAATATCGGCACGAGTCGCAGCCGCAGGCCAAAACTTGTTGAGCTGACTTGTCACAAAAGCCGGTGTTTCTGCGATGACGTGAAAGACCTTTTGTAAAACAGCATATCCAAGCGCCACCCCCATTCCCATAAAGGCAGTTTGGGCGAAGACCCCCCCTTTCTCACCTGCCTGGAGCACCGAACCGCAGGCAGTTCCTTCCGGGTAAGGAAGCACCCCATGCTCTTTTACTATCAAAGACCGCCGAAGCGGGATCATCATCAGCGTTCCAAGCATCCCGCCAAAAGCAGCCAGGATTAAAATAGTCAAATAATTAAAATAACTTTCGCCTACACTCACGCCGTTTGCCCCGGGCGACAAAAATAAAAAGCCGGGAAGTGTAAAGACAACGCCGGCTGCAATTGATTCACCTGCCGAGCCCGTGGTCTGAATGATGTTATTTTCAAGAATCGTTGTCTTCAAAAACTTCCGGCCAAGCGTAATGGCAATAACGGCGATCGGGATGGATGCAGAAACAGTGAGGCCCGCCTTGAGCGCCAGGTAAACGGTTGAACAGCCAAACAATATTCCAAACAGGACTCCAAAGCCTACTGACTTAACGGTAAACTCCTTGATCGTTTGTTCCGGTGCGATGTAGGGCTTAAATGCGTCTTTTTTCTCCATAGTGAATATCGATTACGATTTTCTATCGAACATCTCCCATCAATTTTTTGACCGGTCTGCTTAGCAGCAGCATCACGAGACCTGAAACCAAGGTAATTTTTACGATGAAAAGAAACAGATCGGGTAACCGTTGAGGATTGGATTGGATGGCGTTCGCATCGAATTCACCTGCAAACCTTCCGGCAATCAGGTTTCCAAAAGCGATCGACATAAACCAAATGCCCATCATCTGCCCCACCAGCTTTTGCGGGGCCAATTTTGTCACGCCGCTAAGCCCAACCGGACTGAGGCAAAGTTCGCCAAAGGTCTGCAACAAAAATGTGCCAACGAGCCAGGATGGAAGGGCCTTATGTCCGGAAATAACAACATAAGAGGCGCCCACCATTACCAGGAATCCGGAGGCTTGTAAAATCAACGCAAATGAAAATTTGATTGGCGTGGGAGGGCTTATCTTTCGCCTGGCCAACCAAATCCAAAGCCACGCAAATACGGGAGAAAAAATAATAATCGAAACGGGCCCCAATGACTGAGACCAGCTGGCGGGTACCTCCCAGCCAAAGACAATCCTGTCTGTATAACGATCCGCAAAGAGATTGAGCGTAGAGCCCTGCTGCTCAAAGCCCGACCAGAACAAAGCGGAGAAAATAAAGAGAATGCCGATCACGCCTACTTTTTTCTTCTCGTCTGCGCTCAGCTTTTCAAACAAAAATACATAAATAAAATAAGCGAGTACACTCACAAAAAGAACAACCCCAGACCCATTGGCGATGACAACGGGATCGATGGTGATCATCCCTGCCGAAACAAGAACAAAAAGGAGCGCTGCCAGTAAAGCCGTCGTCCAGAGACCACGACGGATATTTCTTTCGCGCAAAGATTGCAAACCAGCATCTTTCAACTTTACGGGCTCGAGGCCCACCGTCCCCAGGGTCTTTTCGGTAAGTTTATATTGCACCAGTCCGATTACCATGCCAAGGCCCGCCACTCCAAATCCGTAATGCCAATTGACGCGTTGGCCGATGGCACCAGTGATAAAGGGAGAGATGAAAGCCCCGAGGTTGATCCCCATATAAAAAATGGAAAAGCCGGCGTCGCGCCTGATCGGATCCTGATTTGTGTACAATCCGCCAACAATACTGCTCACACTTGGCTTGAGAAAGCCTACGCCTACGACAATACAAATCAAACCGGCATAGAATGTATGCGGATCGGCAATGAAGAGGAACAAGTGACCAATGGAGATAAAACATCCACCGATGAAGACCGCTTTTCGAAGACCAAAAAAATTATCCGCAAGCCAGCCGCCCGGCAGCGCAAGCAAATAAACAGACATGGTATAAAGACCATAAATTGAGGCACCCGTTCGGTCACCCAACCCCATGCCACCATGCTCGATGGAATCCACCAGGAACAGCAAAAGCAGGGCGCGCATTCCATAGTAGCTGAATCGCTCCCACATCTCAGTAAAAAATAAAGTTGCTAAGCCTGAAGGGTGACCAAAGAAAGTTTTACCAGAATCCATTTTCAAAAAATCTTATTCATCTATTCCGAAAATCTTCAGAATCTTATGGAAATAAAAGTCAAAGTAGGCCTATAAATTGATTTTCGCAAATACCCAAAAATGGGCATTTTACCCCTCCGCAATCGATTGAAGTCCTCTATTTTTAATACCTTTGCATTTCCACCAACGAAAACTGCATTATGCAAGAGACGGGATCAAAACCAGCCAATTCCTCGATGACTGATCTTGGGATCACGGCCGGAAATGCGCATTGGAATTTGTCCCCTGATGAGCTTAGTGACTTCGCTATAAAATTCGGTCAGGCCAAAATAACCAGCTCGGGAGCGCTGGCCGTTGACACCGGTGAATTCACCGGCCGGGCGCCGAAGGACAAGTTTACGGTAAAAGATGCCATGACTGAACACACCGTTTGGTGGAACAATTTCAATATCCCATTCGATCCTGCGAAATTTGAAAACCTCTACAAAAAAGTAATCCGGTATTTTAATGGAAAAGAGTTTTTCGTAAGGGATGCTTATGCCTGCGCGGATCCCCGTTACCGGATGAAGATTCGCGTGATCACAGAATATCCGTGGTCCAATCTTTTTGCTTACAACATGTTCTTGCGTCCAACGCCGGAAGAACTCAAAATTTTTTCACCTGAGTGGTTGGTGGTCTGCGCTCCTGGGTTTAGAGCGAATCCATTGGAAGATGGTACACGCCAGCATAATTTCTCGATCCTCGATTTTTCAAGAAAAATAATTCTCATCGGCGGCAGCGCCTATACGGGTGAAATAAAGAAAGGCGTTTTCACCGCGCTCAACTTCATTTTACCGCAATTAAAGAACGTGCTCGCCATGCATTGCTCGGCCAACATTGGCAAAGACGGTGATACGGCCATCTTCTTTGGTCTTTCAGGGACCGGCAAAACAACCTTGTCAGCAGACCCGGAACGCAAGCTCATCGGAGATGACGAGCATGGGTGGACGCAGGACAATGTGATCTTCAATTTTGAAGGAGGATGTTATGCCAAGACGATTGACCTTAGCAAAGAAAAGGAACCCGATATCTTCAAAGCGATCAGGAAAGGAGCATTATTGGAAAACGTCGTTTGCAAAAAGGGGACCCTGGAGGTCGATTTTGCTGACGGTTCAATAACCGAGAACACACGCGTTAGTTACCCCATCGACCACATCGCCAATATCGCCATACCCTCTCTTGGCAAGAATCCCAGGAATATTTTTTTCCTAACGTGCGACGCCTACGGTGTCCTCCCTCCCATTTCAAAACTCACACCCGGGCAGGCGGCCTTTCATTTTATTTCCGGTTATACCGCGAAAGTTGCTGGAACTGAAACGGGTATCACTGAACCCACCATGACATTTTCAACATGCTTTGGTGCCCCCTTCATGCCGTTACATCCAACGAAATATGCTGAGATGCTCAGCAGGAAGATGCAGGAAGCGAAAGTGAACGTGTGGCTTATAAACACGGGATGGTCAGGCGGGCCCTATGGTGTTGGAAAGCGAATGAGTCTCAAGTATACGCGCGCCTTGATCACAGCCGCGCTCAGGGGCGATCTTAATAGTGTGGATTACGAAGTCCACGAGGTATTTGGGGTTGCGATTCCCCAGACATGTCCGAATGTTCCCACCGACGTGCTTAACCCAAGACACACCTGGATTGACCGGGATGCCTATGACCAAAAGGCAAACTACCTTGCCGGCGCTTTCAATAAGAACTTTGAAAGATTTGAAGCTTTTGCAAACGAGGAAATCCTCAACGGAGCACCCAAGGTAAAAGTAGACGCTTAGAAAAGTCATTGGTCATTTGGCATTGGTCATTAGTAATTGGTAATTAGTAATTGGTAAGTAGTAATTGGTAAGTAGTAATTGGGAATTGGCTAATTGTCAACTGCCGATTGCCAACTGCTGCCCATCGTCAACTGCCTATTGCGGATCAAACAATTTTGCGCAAGTTTTGAATCCCTTCACGCACGCTGTCAACCGGGCTCCCGGAAAAGGTGTCATGTTCAATGTAAAAATTCTTTAGACCGGACTGGGGAGCCTTGGCAAAGATAGACTTGAAGTCAATGGAACCGGTACCGACATTGGCATTCCGTTTACGGTCCGTTTTGTCCATGTCTTTCACATGCCACTGCTCAAAACGGCCAGGGTACTTGCTAAAATACTGCAACGGATCCTGACCCGCATAAATAATCCAATAAAGATCCATCTCCATAGAAACCAATGTTGGATCAAGTTCCTTTAGCATCGTATCAAAAGGAACTTCGTTGTCGAACTTATCAAATTCGAAGGCGTGGTTGTGATATCCCAGGCTCAGTCCATATTTCTTGCAAACCTCCGCAGATTGATTGATCAGCGCACAAACTTTCTTGTAATCATCGAGTGATTTTCGCTCGCCCTGATCAAGATAAGCAATGATCATATAATCCTGTCCTGCTTCCTTCGCGTCGGAAACAGCCCTTTCCCAATCGTTAACCAGCGTTCCTTTCCTGGCTGCGTTAGTTTGCCCCGTTCCATAGTGGCCGCTGGTGATCTTCATTCCAACGCCCTTCACCACATCACTGAATTCTTTCGATTTCATACCAAACAACAACCCATCGTTGTAGCCAAACGTCTCAATTTTTTTATAGCCGAAGTCACTTACCTGCTTCAATATGTCCTTGACATTTGAAGGGACTTTGAGCGCTTCCCGGAGCGTGTACAATTGAAGTCCAACGGCTCCCTGGTCCAACCCGGGGATACCTTTAGGAAAGGAAAATGTGGGCAACATCATGGCTGCCGACGCGGCCATGGCCGAGGTTTGTATGAATTGTCTGCGTTTCATCTGGTTATCAGTATTTTTTAATTCTAGAAACTCACACGATATCTAACCACATCCTTTGCAACGAAAAGGGTGTTCACATTGCCAGTTGTTGATGTTTAATCCAATCGTACGCCTCCGTTTCGTTGGAGAACACGCCTAAATGTACATTATAGGCGTGGAACTTTTCTTCCGCGTCACTTTTGAATCTCTCCATTGGGTAGTCGGCAAAAATGCTGGCGCCCAGAATAACGGCATGGATCTTTACACCCGCTTTCTTAAACAACAAATCTTCCCACACATTCACCAGCCATTGATCTACCTCCTCATCCAATTCTCCGAGATGCGTCGTATCGGCCAGCCAGGCAAGATTGGCGTATGTCTTTTTTAGAACCTGGTATTCCTCCAAAACCCGCTGTACGTTAAATTTGAATTCTTCGCCCGGGAGTTCAAATTTCCAACGATGGCGCAGCACAGGAAGGGAATCATCCAGATCGCAAGTCACATATTCATTATCGAAAATGCCAATGATCATCCTTTACGTTACCAATCCATTACGCTATCCAAAATTCCTTTGGCCCCGACCAGTTAATTCAACACCTTGACCTTGATATTCCTAAAACCTGCAAGGGCTTATTTTAATGTTCCTTCTCCCCATCCAGAGACAGCACATACCGGGCCATCTTCTCGGCATCGGCCTGCGAAAGATCTGCATGCGGACTCATCGGGACCTGGCCCCAAACCCCCACACCGCCCTTGATTATTTTTTGCGCTAACATTTCCACATTCGCTTTTGTGAATTCATACTTCTTGGCCACGTCGGTATGTGCCGGTCCTATGATCTTATTGACCGGGTGATGGCAAGTCTTACAATCGCTGGCTTTCACCAGCGCCTCCCCCAGTGCAATGGCATCCATCGATGATGGCGCTTCGGTAGCACTTTCATTGGCGACGTACTCTTCGGCGTTCTTGCTTTCTTTTTTTGAACCGCACGCCGCAAATGCCGCGGCAATCAATACAATGCCTGCATAACAGATAGTTTTCTTCATTTTTTTTAATGTTTTAAATGCCAAGTACCTTTTTATTGAGTTTTGGATTTTTTCCTGTCGAGGCAAAATCATCAAATGCCTTTTCCGTGACGCGAATGATATGATCTTCTATGAAGGGAGCTCCTTCGGTCGCACCCTGTTCGGGATGCTTGATGCAACACTCCCACTCCAGTACCGCCCATCCGTCATAACCATATTGGGCCAACTTGGAGAAAATAGACTTGAAGTCAACCTGGCCATCACCGAGCGATCTGAATCTCCCGGGTCGATCGATCCAATCCTGAAAACCGCCATAAACGCCGCTCTTTCCTGTAGGATTGAATTCAGCATCCTTCACATGGAACATCTTGATGAACGAATGATAAAAGTCGATATACTGGAGATAATCCAATTGCTGAAGAACAAAATGACTGGGGTCAAACAGGATATTTGCGCGCGGGTGCTTGCCTGTTGCCTCCCAAAAACGTTCGAATGTAATTCCGTCGTGCAGGTCTTCGCCCGGATGAATTTCGTAACAAACATCGACTCCGGACTTATCAAAGGTATTCAATATGGGCAGCCATCGTCTTGCTAATTCTTTAAAGCCATCGTCCACCAATCCGGCCGGGCGTTGAGGCCACGGATAGACCGTGTGCCAAAGGAGTGCGCCGGAAAAAGTCGCATGCACCGTTAGGCCAAGATTTTTACTTGCCTTGGCCGCGAGTTTTAATTGGTCAACAGCCCATGCGGTTCTTTCCTTTGGCTTTCCATGGACTGCCTTGGGGGCAAAGCCGTCAAACATCACGTCATAGGCCGGGTGAACCGCTACGAGTTGACCCTGCAAGTGTGTTGAAAGTTCGGTGATTTGCAGGCCGCACGATTCCACTGTTTCGCGAAGTTCATAAGCATAATCCTTGCTTTCGGCAGCCTTCTTCAAATCGAAGCAGCGGCTGTCCCAGGTGGGAATCTGAATACCTACGTAGCCAAGGGATGCAACCCATTTGCAAATTGCCTTGAGCGAATTGAATGGAGCCTCATCACCCATAAACTGGGCCAGGAAAATGGCAGGGCCTTTTATATTTTTCATTGGTTGTCGTTACGGTTAAACAAGGTCATTTCAGAGGAACCCATTTTTTTGTTGAGTTGGCCGACTTGACCACAGTCTCCACGAAGGTCATGCCATGAACTCCATCATTCACATCCGGGAAGTCATACTTGGCCGGATCAATTTTTTTTCCGGGTTTAAAGTCTCTTACGGCTTTGGTGAATGAGCGATAAATATTGGCAAACGCCTCAAGGTAGCCTTCGGGATGGCCTGCTGGCGTTCTGATAAAGTTCTTAGCGTCGTCCGAGAGATACGGCCAACCGGCTCGCAGTACTTCTTTTGGTTTATCAAGCCACTTAACCACTAAGGTATTGGGTTCTTCCTGTCTCCACTCCAACCCTCCCTTTTCGCCATAGACGCGAATGTTCAGGTTATTTTCTTCTCCTGCAGCCACCTGGGTGGCCATTAATATGCCAGATGCTCCGTTGTTGAAACGCAATAAAATGGAACTGTCATCATCAAGTCTCCTGCCCTGGACGACCGTATTCAGGGAAGCGCACATTTCGGTGATCTTTCCTCCGGTGATGTATTCGGCAAGATTGGCGGCATGGGTCCCAATGTCACCGATGGCCCCACCCATCCCCGACTGTTTTGGATCGGTTCTCCACGATGCCTGCATGTTACCTGTCTTCTCCAAAGATTTGGACAGCCAACCTTGGGGATATTCAACAAAGACTTTCCGGATTGCGCCCAACTTCCCGGTGCTTACAAAATTGCGCGCCTCTTTTACCATCGGATACCCTGTGTAGGTATGCGTCAGCGCCAAAATAAGTCCCTTCTTATCGACCAGTTTCTTTAATGCTTTTGCTTCTGCCAATGAAAAAGCGATTGGCTTTTCCACGATCACATGGAACCCATTTTCCAACGCCATCTTGGAGGGCGCAAAATGCACATGGTTTGGTGTAACCACCGAAACGAAATCAATGCGCTGGTCAGGAGGCATTCTTTTCTCCTTTTCAAACATTTCCGGAAACGTATTATAGACCCGCGCCGGATTGAGGTATAGTGATTGGCCAGTCTCCTGAGACTCTTCAGGAATAATACTGAATGCACCACACACCAATTCGATTTCTCCATCCAAAGCGGCCGCTTTGCGATGTACCGGACCGATGAAGGAGGTGATTCCTCCCCCTACCATGCCCATTCGTAGTTTTCGTTTCATGACTAAAATATAAGGATTTAAAGACCTAATTTATTTAAAAAGAAACTTAAAAAACGATTGATAAAACAAATATTCTGAGGAATCCAGCCCCCTCCATTTAAACTAAAAAGCAACCTCCTAAAAGAGATTGCTTTGGCCCGTAAGGATTCGGCTCTTATAAGTATCTGTTGATCAGATTCTCGAAATACTCCTGTTTGCCGCTCACCTGTTGTGGCTCTCCCTGCTTGTGCGCCAGGGACCGCAGGGTTTCCAGTTTCAAGGCCCCTCGCTCGAATTGCTTCCCTTTCCCGGTGTCAAAAGAGGCATAGCGCTCTTTTCTAAGCTCCTTGTATTCTGACTTTTCAAGAATGTCGTTCGCGATCATGAGCGCCCTTGCGAAAGTATCCATGCCGCCAATGTGTGCGTGAAAAATATCAGCCAGATCGGTTGAATTTCTGCGAGTCTTAGCGTCAAAATTGACCCCGCCATTTTTGATCCCGCCCGATTCCAAAACAACCAGCATCGCTTCGGTCAGTTCATAAACGTTATTCGGAAACTGATCGGTATCCCATCCATTCTGGTAGTCCCCCCGGTTGGCATCCATGCTTCCGAGCAGGCCTGCATTGACGGCTACCTGAAGTTCATGCTGAAACGTATGGTGTGCGAGCGTTGCGTGGTTAACTTCTATGTTCAGCTTGAAGTCGGCCGTCAAATCATATTCCCGTAAAAATGCAATGACCGTAGCTGCGTCAAAATCATACTGATGTTTGGTGGGTTCCATGGGTTTTGGTTCGATCAGAAAAGTCCCTTTGAAACCATTCTTCCGACCATAGTCCCTGGCCATGATAAGGAAACGCGCCAGGTGATCCAGTTCTCGTTTCATGCTGGTATTGAGCAGCGAAAGATATCCTTCCCGACCTCCCCAAAAAACATAATTTGACCCGCCCAGTTCAATCGTGGCGTCGATCGCATTTCTTACCTGGGTTGCAGCATAACATACAACATTAAAATCAGGATTCGTTGCAGCCCCATTCATATATCGAGGATGCGAAAACAAATTGGCCGTGCCCCACAGCAACTTCACGCCCGAGTCTTTCTGCTTTTGTTTTGCATATTGGACTATTTTCTTTAGCCTTGATTCCGATTCCTTCAAGGTGGGCGCTTCATCCACGATGTCATAATCGTGAAAGCAATAGAAAGGAGCGCCGATTTTGGTAATGAACTCAAAAGCGGCATCCATCTTGTCGCGGGCACGCTGAACCGGGTCGTTGCTTTGATGCCACGCAAAATTCTTCGTGGGAACTCCAAAAGGGTCCCCGCCTGTTCCGCAGAAGGAGTGCCAATAGGCAACAGCAAATCGCAGGTGTTCCTCCATTGTTTTCTTGCCGATCTTGCGCTTTGCATCATAGAACTTAAATGCAAGCGGGTTGTCCGAATCTTTGCCTTCGTAGCGAACCCTTCTGATACCTTTGAAATATTGCCTGGTTCCCAGCGTTGATTTCATGGCATGATTATTTTAAGTTTTGCAAGAGTGTATTTTTCCAAATATGATAAGCCTGGGCATAGGAATCAACTTTAATTGCGTTAACATCCTCCACACTGATCCGCTGCAGACCCCGGAAGGCATCCTTGAAAGAATTATAAATCCCAGCCCCTAAGCCGGCACCCAGGGCCGCCCCTTTTGCGCCATCCGTATCATACAACTCGAGTCTTGCTCCGATCGTATTTACAAAAGCCTCCCTGAAAACCGGGCTCAAAAACATATTGGCATTACCGGCCTTGATAATGTTTGTTTTCAGACCCATCCCTGACAGGATATCAAAGCCGAATTTTAATGCAAATACAATCCCCTCCTGGGCTGCCCTCATCAGATGTGTTTGGTCATGCTTATTAAAATTCAAACCGTGGATAGAAGAATGGATCTCCCGGTTGCCCAGTATCCGCTCAGCGCCGTTACCAAATGGCAACACCACGAGTCCCGCTGAGCCAACCGGGGATTCTCCCGCGATCCTGTTTATCTCTGAATAATCATAGGTCTCCCGCCGGCAGCTGATGTTCTTTCTTAACCAACTGTTTTGAATACCCGTCCCGTTGACACACAACAAGACACCATTTCTTATTTGAGCATCGGTGTTATTCACGTGAATAAATGTATTGACCCTTGACTGCGGATCAAATGCATTCTTGTCGGTGACGCTGTAAATGACGCCGGATGTCCCGGCAGTCGCCGCAGTCTCGCCCGGGTTGAGGACGCTCAGGGAGAAGGCATTATTGGGCTGGTCGCCTGACCGGTACGAAATGCAGGTTCCGGGCAGAAGTCCCAATTCGTCAGCAGCCTTTTTCGTCAGTTCACCCTGAACGGCAAAAACGGGCACCACATCCGGGACCAGCGACCGGTCAATACCGTAGTATTCAAGCAATTTTGCGGAAATTCCTTGGTCCAAATAGTCCCAAAAAACTCCTTCTGAAAGCCCGGTGTCGGTTGTTTTTATTTCGCCGGTGAGTTTCAGCGCAATATAATCGCCGGGAAGCATGGCCTTCGCTATTTTTCCAAACACAGAAGGTTCATTGTCCTTGATCCATTTGAGTTTTGAAGCCGTAAAGTTTCCCGGTGAATTGAGAAAATGATTCAGACAGTACTCCTGGCCAAGGTCATTAAATGCTTTCTCCCCAGCCGCCACCGCGCGACTATCACACCAGATGATTGAGGGTCGCAATAATTTGTGATCCTTATCTACTACCACCAGGCCATGCATTTGATACGCGATGCCAATGGTCATGATTTCATCCGCCTTTGCCCCTGATTTTTGGAGGCAGGCCTTTGTGCTGTGTACAGCGTGTTCCCACCATAGTTCAGGATCCTGTTCCGCCCATCCCGGTCGCAAAGCAAGCATAGGCATTTCTTCCGCAGGCGATTGCGCACTGGCGATTGCCCTACCGGAGGAGACGCTTACCAGAGAGGCCTTCACTGAGGAACTGCCGATATCGAGACCAAGAAGATAACCGGAGGTATTCATGTATTTATTCAATTGGCATACAATACTAAAATTAAACCACATGTCATCAAAGGCTCAAGTTCCTTGGATACGACTTGCAGAAGCAAATTTTTATTGGTTAACATGGTAGTGGTTGAGCCGATCCTCCCAACTAATTCCTGCACTGCGAATAGCCATGTTATATAGTATTCCAAAAAGTATTATATTCAGCCTGATAACCTAAACCAATACCTTATGAGCGATCAAAACCACAAACGACTTTTCTACGGAAGTTGCTTCGCGCTAATTACGACCGCCTTTTCTTTCAGCATCAGGGCAGGTATTCTGCCAGAACTAGGGACAAAATTAAGTCTGTCTGCTGAGCAGCTCGGATTCATCAACTCCATGTGGTTCGTTGGATTTCCAATCTCAATGGTGCTGGGGGGAATATTTTATGGCACACTTGGGCCAAAGAGAATAATGAATTTCGCATTCTTTGCTCATACTGTTGGAATTCTTTTGACAATTTTCGCAGGCGGATATAGTGTCCTACTGATTTCCACATTGTTGATAGGACTTGGTAATGGATGTACGGAGGCTGCTTGTAACCCAATGATCGCAGACGGCTACAGTGGTAAGGAGATGAACACCCTGCTGAATCGTTTTCATATGTGGTTCCCGGGAGGTATCGTTCTTGGAAGCCTGATCTCACTTTTCATGACAAAAATGAACCTTGGATGGGAAGCTCAAATATGGGTCATCCTTATCCCAACAGTAATATATGCCTATTTGTTTTTTGGACAGGAGTTTCCAAAGCCCAAGAACCTGCAGGGTACAACGCTTGGCGGCAACCTGAAAGCAATGGCTACGCCTCTTTTCATATTTATGTGCGCTTGCATGACGCTCACGGCTATTTCTGAGTTTGGGCCTCAACAATGGACCGGTATTATTATGTCAAAGAGCGGTGCTGAACCTATGGTAATCCTGGCGCTGGTCACGGGATTAATGGCTGTCGGAAGATACTTTGGAGGAGAGTTTGTCCACAAGTTTGACCAAACAGGTGTACTTTTGGGATCAGCTGTTTTCACAGCATTGGGAATCTTCTTATTCAGTACGCAAACCGGGCCCATGACCTACGTTGCTGCGATATTTTTTGCAATGGGAGTGTGCTATTTCTGGCCTAATATGATTGGTTTTATTGCGGAGAAGATACCTGCCAGCGGTGCAATTGGAATGTCTGTTGTGGGAGCATTCGGAATGTTTTCTACCTCCATCTGGCAACCGATTATCGGAGGTTGGATTGACAAGGCCCGTATGGAATTGGCGACTACGAGCCTTCAGGGTGATGCCCTGGAATTGGCCGCAGGTCAGGCTACCCTCCAAAGGATGGTGACCTTTCCTTTGATCCTTGTCGTGTTGTTTACTATACTTTTGTTCTGGGTACGCAGCATCAAATCAAAATCACAGTCTGTATAATTTCTGAAACCAGGGGTTCAGAATGGAGGGAATGCGCACTTCCCTGGCTTTCGCCCTGCACGCAAAAAATGAAGGCGTATTTGGAACCGATTATGGAATTACCGGGGCATCTGGCGATATGTTTCCATTTTGCCTTTGATTCTTGTTGTGTTGTTGATTTCTCTAAACAGATATATCCGCAATAAGCCAAAAACGTGATTACCGCATAGTAATTTCCATTACCGCTTTTGAAACAGTCAGTTGCCATAATTCTTGCCGCCGTTTTCATATACACTGTAGCTGTACATGGCGTATTGCTTTCCCTGCTCATTCAGAAGACCAAATCTGAGGTCTTTGACAAAATAGAAAAGGATGCATTCCCGAAAAGTGTGGTAGCGTTCACTTTTCCGCTGAAGGACGGACAGGTGTCGGATCCGGATTTTTTCCTTGAAGAAGATCGAGAGTTTTCATATCAGGGAAAAATGTATGATGTCGTCAAAAGAGAGATGCAGGGTGACAAGATCCTCTTTTACTGTGTCCAGGATGAAAAAGAAACAAATCTGAAATCATTGCTCACCGGATTCCATGGGCCTGATAAAAACGAGCTTCCCCTTCAAAATCTGTTGCATTTGTTAAAATCATTGACCCAGGACTATTCGCCGGTCTGGTTCAATTTGACGTCTCCTGTTATCCGCTCTTCAAAAGTTTTCTCATCGTTGACTATTTTTTTGATCGAATTCGCGCTCCCCGCGTTATTTCAACCACCCGAACCGGGTGGGATTTTCTAGGAGTTTATTTCATTGTGTCCTATGTGTATGCCTTGTGCACTTCGTGGTTAAATGAATTTTTACCACGAAGAGCACAAAGGTTGCACAAGGGGCACGAAGGAATTTGCAACGTCGCGTATTATTCATCCTGCGCCAAAAGCAATTTCATTGTGTCCTTTGTGCATGCCTTGTGCACT
>JBGPGZ010000039.1:0-16188 GCA_041484175.1 Cyclobacteriaceae bacterium
GTCTTTCAGAACCGCCGGTGGGACAGCGATTTTAGTACGGTTCGGCATATTATTCAGGAGGGCTTGCTGGGTGACCTGGTTGAAGTCACGATTTCTTACGACCGCTACAATCCCGGACTGAGTCCAAAGCACCATAAAGAAACCCCCGGACCGGGAGCGGGGATAGTCAAGGACCTTGGACCCCATATTATAGACCAGGCATTGGTGTTGTTTGGTTTGCCACAGGCGGTCTTTGGCGATGTGCGGATCACGCGGACCGTTTCACAGGTGGATGATTACCTGGAGATTCTTTTGTACTACCCTCAACTTCGGGTGCGGTTGAAGGCCGGGTATTTTGTTCGTGAACCTGTTCCTTCCTATATCATTCATGGTAGGAAAGGTTCTTTTTTGAAAAGCAGGGCCGATGTGCAGGAAGCACAATTGCTAGCCGGCAAGAAGCCGGATGAGCCGGGTTACGGAGTCGAGTCTGAGGCGGAGCAAGGTCTGCTTCATACCGAAAAGGAAGGCAAGGTCGTGAAAGAGAAGATAAAGAGTTTACAAGGAAACTACATGAATTATTATGAAGGTGTTTACAAGGCTATCGCTGAGAACAAGCCGATGCCGGTTACCGCTGATGATGGAATCAATATAATGCGGGTCATGGAAGCTGCCATACAGAGTAGCCGCGAGAAGAAGGTGATTGAATTGCTACCGCTTTAGGTTATCGTTCAAATAATATGGGGGGTGAGTCAATTGCCAGAATGAACAGGAATGAGTATCTTTCCCTGCTGTATTCAGCCTTCTGAATGAATAATATCAAGATTGAAAAGCCAAGTGAAAAAGTTTTCGTTGTAAAATTTGTAGGGGCGAATCGGGGAGCCGCTGAGAAGGAGCTCCAGGAATTTATCGCTGGTCGGGCATTTACAAGATACGTCGATCACTTCAATCCCAACAATCAAATCATTGAAATACACGAGCCGGTGAAGGCCCAATAGCCAGTAGGCAATAGGCAAAAGCAATAAGCAAATCTTCTTTCTCGCATTGTTTTGACTTTTGCATTCTGCATACCTTGAAATATGCTAACCAATCCCAAAGTCCATACTCATCTCATTGGATACTGCCAATTGCGTACTATCACCATTGTTTATCGGGATGCACCTTTTGCCTACTACCTTTTGCCTCCTGCCTACTGGCTAGTGCCTATCATTATGACATTTAAACAATAGAAATAGTGAAGGCCATTGTCATTACCAAACCGGGCGCTCCGGAGGTTCTGCAAATACAGGAACGGCCACAGCCAATTCCGGCCGCAACAGAAGTACTGGTTAAAGTATTTGCCGCGGGTATAAACAGGCCCGACATTGCGCAGCGCAAGGGCAATTATCCGCCGCCCGCAGGTGCTTCACCAGACATACCCGGTCTGGAAATTGCGGGTACAATCGATGGCGTTGGAAAGGATTGTAAGCGCTGGAAATTAGGAGACAAGATATGTGCCCTGGTTTCCGGAGGTGGTTACGCTGAATACTGCGCCGTTCCGGAAGGCCAATGTCTGCCGGTTCCTCATAACCTGACTTTTGCCGAAACCGCCTCCCTGCCTGAAACCTTTTTTACGGTGTGGAGCAACGTCTTTGAGCGGGGTCGACTGAAGCCAGGTGAATCTCTTCTGGTACACGGCGGATCAAGCGGTATTGGAGTTGCAGCCATTCAATTGGCAAAAGCAGCCGGCGCTACGGTTTTTGTTACTGCAGGAACAAAAGAAAAATGCTCATTTTGTGAGGCGTTGGGTGCTGAGAAGGCGATCAACTACAAAACGGAGAAATTTAAAGAGATCATTAAGAAAGCTACGCATAATAAAGGTGTCGATGTAATTCTCGACATGATCGGGGGGGATTACACGCCAGACAATCTTGATATCCTGGCCGAGGATGGAAGACTCGTGCTAATCAATTTCATGAAAGGAGAGGAATCGACGGTAAAGCTTGGGTTGATCATGCGCAAAAGACTTACAGTTACCGGCTCCACCCTCAGGGTAAGAGATGCTGCTTTCAAATCATCGATTGCCGCTCAACTCGAACAGCATGTTTGGCCCTGGTTGATTTCCGGAAAAGTAAAACCAATCGTGTACAAGACTTTTCCAATGGCGATGGCTGCGGAAGGGCATCGATTGATGGAAAGCAGCGAGCATATAGGTAAAATAGTGCTGTTGATTTGACCATACTTGAAACGACATTTCATAGAAGAAGAGGCCGGAGCCTGAAAACAGTGGGGGAAAAGCCGCGTTCTCAATTTGTCACGTGACTTTTTGTGAAATCCTAGTGAACAAGTTTCGCCTCCGCCAGGAGTGCAGGCGCATCGCGTGACCCCAACAGCGTCTTGATCACCTGGCCCTTGTTGTTCATAAAAAGAAGTGATGGATAACCATCAATCGATGTATATTTTTTGATCAGATCGGGGCCTTCTCCTTTCTCCATGTCAACCATTATGGAGACGAACTTATCATTGAAATATTCGGCTACCGCGCTTTCAGTATAGACATGAAGTGCCATTTCTTTGCAAGGCCCGCACCAGCTTGCGTAGGCATCGAAAAACACGAGTTTTTTTTCAGCTTGCGCCTTTGCCAAGGCTTCTTTCAGGGTGCCGTCAAAAAAATGGACTCCATCCTGCCCCTGGGCACGCAAGGATGACAAAGCACCAATCCATAATAACATACATGCCAGGTTAAGCGGGTTGATTCCTTTCATATTCTTATTTTAATGCAAAATTGAAGATGGCAAAGGAGTAAATGCAAGGATATCTTACGAGACGATGACTTTACAGCTTGACGCGGTTAAAGCCTTCCCAGGGCCGCCCTTAAATTCTCCCGGTATGTTCTGCTTGCGCGGATTTCGGTTCCGTTTTTAAGCACGACGGTGTAATCACCATTAAGAAGAGATTTAATTTCCTTGATGAATTCGGTATTTACAATACAAGACCGGTGTATCCTTAGAAAGAAATGCGGCAATACATTTTGCAAATCATGCAATGGTCTGCTCAGCAAGTGAGTTCTCCCTTCGGTTATGACTCTTACATAGGGACCGTCTGCAGTGAAATGTGTTACATCGCGTACGTTCACGACAGCCGTCCTGCTTCCATTTTTTATACTGAGTTTATCCAGCTTTTCTTTACTCAGTTTTGATTGAGGGAAGGACGATTCGACGACTCCGTCATGGAAAGAGCGCAAGGCTTCTTCTTTTTGAGTCAAGGCTCTTTGCAAGATGAACACCCGTTTGCCTGTTTCCGAATTTCTTTCAAAATAAGTCCACGCATAAAATATGGAAACCCCAACAACATAAAGAAGCACGTTTAAGGTGAATGAATCACTCCTTATTGTATTGAATAAGTTAAAGTATCTGTGATCCGGGGTGTTCATTAGAATACTGCAAAGGGCAAATGATAAGCCCCAAAAGGCGGAGGAGTAAACGACGAATCCTGACAGCTGTGTTATGACAAGTGAAACGGGCCTGTTTAGTTCCTTCCAGCATTTTATGGTATAAAATATCACCCACGGAGAAAGAACCAGCCTAACAATCCAGAAGATGGCCTGATATTGAATTTCAGGAATATTCCAGCCTCTTCTGAAATAGACAAAGTCCCTTATCAGGATGATTGTCAAAGGAACGGCCGGCAAAATGGAGACCGCAACTATTTTTCTTGAGAGCGCATTCATAAAATAATCGGGAACCTGAAGGGTTGACGAAATTATGAGACGTATTTGCCTTAATCAAGATACCATGAACATAAATTGTTTTTATAAGTGGCTTGATGCCTATCGAGATGACGGAAAGCACATCGAAGAGTGTATTCATTGTTATTTTGAGCATTGGAGGCGTGGATACCATACACCAACCTCCGTAAGGAAACGTATTCATCCAATCCTTGGAGTTTTCTATTTCGTAGGTTAACTTTAAGAAAGATTTGAGTCTTGAATTGAAGTGATGCTTTAAGTGCGTGTCTATGAAAAAGTTGTTGATTTTGTTTTTCCTGCTGGCTTTGTGCGGATCTGCTGCCGTGGCTCAGAAAAAGATGACCAAAGCGGAGATGGCCAACTTTACTCCGGAGCAACGGATGGTTTATGAAAACAGCAGAAAAAAGAAAGTGAACCAGAAATCACACGATTCTCTTAAGAAAAAAGTAAAGAGAGATAAGAAACTGGACAGGAAAAGCAGACGCTTGAAGTCGCCCAAGAAGCCGTATACTCCAAGGAAACATTAATAGAGTAATTCATATTTTTTTCAGTGATAGACGCATAAACCATTTTTTCATTTAGGATGAGGAGAATTCCTGTTTTCTTATTGTCGTCGCTGCTGGTCTTCGCAATAAATTGCCACCTTCTGGCCCAGGACCGGTTCCAGCCCACCTGGGAGTCCTTAAAAAAATATGAATGCCC
Source organism: Cyclobacteriaceae bacterium (assembly GCA_041484175.1). Lineage (GTDB taxonomy): Bacteria > Bacteroidota > Bacteroidia > Cytophagales > Cyclobacteriaceae > ELB16-189. The sequence goes on from JBGPGZ010000039.1 coordinate 4,406, forward strand.
TGAATGGTTCCGGGACGCCAAGTTTGGAATATTTATTCATTGGGGTGTGTATTCTGTTCCGGCTTACGTCAGCGAGTGGTATCCCAGGAATATGTATCTCCAGGGCTCCGATGAATTTAAACACCATGTAGAAAGATATGGACTCCAAAGCAAATTCGGCTACAAGGATTTCATTCCCTTATTTACCGCTGCGAAATTTGATGCAGATCAATGGGTAACACTTTTCAAGAATTCAGGAGCAAAATATATTGTTCCCGTAGCCGAGCATCACGATGGATTTGCCATGTACAAGACCGCTATGTCAAAATGGAACGCCGTCGAGATGGGACCTAAGCGGGACATCATAGGCGAGCTCGCGGAATCCGCAAGGAAGCAAGGCCTTATTTTCGGATTGTCATCCCATCGCATTGAGCATTGGTGGTTTATGAATGGAGGCAGGAAGTTTGATTCTGACGTAAATGATCCTGCCTATGCCGACTTCTACGGACCGGCCAGGGAACATGATGAAACCATGTCGCCGGAGTACATGAATGATTGGCTTCTCCGAAATGTGGAACTGGTCAATAACTATCAGCCACAATTGTTATGGTTTGATTGGTGGATAGAACAGCCGGCCATGGATCCCTATCGCAAATCCTTCGCGTCGTATTATTACAACAAGGGCGTGGCCTGGAATAAAGGCGTGGTGATTAATTATAAAAACGCCTCTTTTCCGGATGGAACAGCGGTCTATGACATAGAACGCGGCAGCAGCAAGGCCGCCAAGAAGTATCCATGGCAGACGGATACTTCGATCGGTAAAAACTCGTGGGGATATACTGAAGGCGAAGTCAATAAGAACCCAAACGAACTTATTGACGAATTGATTGACATTGTAAGCAAGAATGGAAACCTGTTGCTGAACATCGGTCCAAGACCGGATGGAACGATAACTCTGGAGCAACAGGATGTTCTGATGGGAATCGGAAACTGGCTGGCAGTGAACGGTGAAGGGATTTATGGATCACGTCCATGGAAGGTCTCAGGAGAAGGTCCCACCGAAAACCCGGATGAGCATATTCAATTTAACGAGAATAAATTCACTGGCTATGGCCCCAAGGACATACGGTTTACGTCCAAGGGAGATTTTCTGTATGCATTCGTCCTGGACGTACCCAAGGAACCTGTTCTGATCAGATCACTGTCGTCGGGCGCCAACAATGGCAAGATTGAAAGGATCGAGTTGGTAGGACGTCCGGATAAAGTAACGTGGACACAAAAAGGAGATGCATTGACCATTCAGCCTTCCAAAGAATACCCTACGGAGAATGCAGTTGCTTACCGGATCTTGTTGAAGAGGTAATTATTCAAGACCTAACCCATGCGAATTGGAACGCGATGGGTCATTCCGCACCTGGCAGATGCGAGTATCAAATGACCACTTGTAAACGACCAGATTGCAGAACCTTGATAATGAATTAGCCAATGACTTCACTCGTTTGCACCCGGCCCGAAAACCTTGAATACTGCGAAAAAGAAATACCTCATTTAACAAAAGGAAACGCTATTCTTAAGATCAAGCGCATCGGAATATGTGGAACAGATCTGCACGCCTTTGAGGGCACACAGCCTTTTTTTAATTATCCAAGAGTATTTGGCCACGAACTTTCAGGACAGCTGATGGAAAGTGATGGCGCCACCGGATTTGAGGAGGGTGAAACAGCAACGATCATTCCTTACTTTCATTGTGGGAAGTGTGTTGCATGCCGCAACGGAAAACCAAACTGTTGTGTAAACATAAACGTTTGTGGTGTGCATAGTGATGGGGGGATGGCAGAATATTTATCAGTCCCTGCCTATTCTTTAGTTCACGGTGAAGGGCTGAGCCAGGATGCGCTGGCGCTGGTGGAGCCACTGGCGATTGGAGCTCACGCTATTCGAAGGGCAAATGTAAAGCCTGGTGAATTTGTACTGGTCGTGGGGGCGGGACCGATTGGTTTGGGCATCATGGAGTTTGCGAGAATTGCGGAAGGGCGCGTGATCGCGATGGATATTAACGAATACCGCTTGAAATTTTGCAGAGATCGATTAAAAGTTGATCATTCCATCATTGCGACCCCTTCTGGCATGACGGAACAACTAAGCGAAATCACCCGCGGCGACATGCCCTCCGTTATCATCGATGCGACTGGAAGTCTAAAAGCGATCGAGACGGCATTCCAATACATGGCGCATGGGGGCCGGTACGTACTGGTGGGGTTGCAGAAAGGCAACATCAGTTTCAGCCATCCTGAATTTCACAAGCGAGAAGCAACCCTGATGAGTAGCCGAAATGCAACGAGGGCGGATTTTGATCATGTTATGCAATCTTTGAAGAAGGGGTTGATCCAACCCACCAATTACATCACCCACCGGGTACCATTTGACCGCGTGAAAGTTGAATTTAAGAATTGGCTCAATCCTGCGAATGGTGTAATAAAGGCAATGGTCGATTTGTAGTGCATTAGCGACTCTGAATAGACTGCAAATGCTTTACCACAGAGGCCACGGAGACAATACAGCACAGAGGGCACAGAGAAATACGTCATATGATTCAGCGCTATTCTCTGTGCATCCTCTGTGTGAATTGCTCTGTGGCCTCTGTGGTAAAGAAGACAACCAGGCTCAAAACCGAGAATTAATTATCGAATTGCCGCCGTTTCTTCCAGTCATTTTAATAAAACCTTCCGCCGCTTTCACACCCAACTCGGCTCCTCTGAACCGCTCAGCAATTTCATGACCACAGGCATAAATACCAGGAGGGTCCTGACTAGTATGACAATAGACCGCCTTTCGCTTTTGCTCCTGTGTGTCGGTGATGTCCACATAGTCGGTCGGATGAAATAACATGGTTTGTTCACCGGAGCATACTTCAAAGAAATAAAGGTCGAACTTATCTTTCGCACTGATCCACGCCTGCATGGTCAGGAAACTTGCCGCCTGATGATCCTTATGCGTATCCATAGGCCAATGCGTAAGGACGAGATGCGGTTTTTCGTCCGCGATCATCCCCTTCAACTTCCTTAACCATTCGGTGTCCACGATCGTATCACCATCCACCTGTCCGGCAAAAACAGGTTTTGCTTTTAGAATTTTGCAGGCTGCTTCCGCCTCTTTGCTGCGGATAGCGGCTGACTCTTCGTGAGACTTGCCCGCTATCCCGGCTTCGCCGCGCGTGAGGTATAGAATGGTAACAGCATGACCGGCTGCTGCAAGCTTAGCGAGCGTGCCACCACAGCCACTCTCGGGATCATCGGGGTGTCCACCGACGCAAACTATTTTGAGTCCTCCATCAGGAGGACTGGCATGGGCAAGGGATGACAAAGAAAACATCCCTAAACCCAGGGCGGATCCCTTTATAAATTGTCTGCGGTTTGTTGTCACGGGTAGGACAGGTCGGAGTCAGGAAGCTTTTTTTGTCCAGGCGCCAAGAACAAAACCCGAAATGGTCATGGCGACGAGGCTATATCCACCTGTGATCCATGCCAGCGCATAAGGATCTCCAGCAAACATATTATTGTTCATCGTAGACAAGTGGTGAAAGGCGAACGATATGAGTAAGCCAATGCCTGCTCCGCGGGCGCCGGAGGTGACATTGAGTTTGGTGAACAACCAGGCCAGGACATATAGCGGGGCAACCGCAGAGACCAGGTTGGTGATCCACACACCGGCACCGGGTGGGTTGTTTCTTGCTGTTTCCATATCCAGACCGACCATTGACATCCATTGCGCACCGAAGAGCGTGCCGAACCAAAGAAATCCAAGACCAAACATAATCGCTACGCAAACCAAAATGGCGAGATGATTAATTTTTAACTCGTTCATAGGGGCGGGGTTAGGTGTTGTGATAAATGATGACAAAAGATAAGCGAATCACACGGAAAAAGAAAGCTTTTGGCAGGCCACATGGATTTCTTTCGATCAGTCATGGCATAAAATTATTTTCAGAGGAAGTGTGATTTTTTGATACTTCCGACGAATAATTGGCAAACGAATCTCTTTAATCAATTCAAAGACAATGAAACGCAGAAAAAGAATCCGACCTGATAGCAATTATTCGATGAAAGCCTTTGCAGAATGGGGAAAAAGGCTGTGAATTGTGCCTGATCATAACCCGCGAGCATCAATGATCCAGCCGGCAAATAAGGATGTATTCCTGGACCTGATCGAGGCAAATAAGGGAATCATTTATAAGGTGTCCAATTCCTACTGCAAGGATGTGGAGGACAGAAAAGACCTTGTTCAGGAGATCATCATTCAGTTGTGGAGATCATTTGAGCGTTATGATGATCGCTACAAGCTGTCAACATGGATGTACCGGATTGCGCTAAACGTGGCCATATCCTTTTTTCGGAAGGAGCACAAGAGGAAGAGTTCAGCCTCTCCGATTTCCGAGAGTGTAATCGAAACGACAGCGGACGAGGGACCGGGAGAATTGGAATCAAACCTTTATTTACTCCAGCAATTCATTTATGAGTTGCAGGAACTGGACAGGGCATTGATGCTTCTTTACCTGGAAGATAGAAATTACAAAGAAATAGCAGATATACTGGAGATCACAGAAACCAATGTTGCAACAAAAATAAGCCGCATTAAAGATCGGCTGAGGCAGAAATTTTCAAGAATAAACAACGAATAGCAATGGAGCCCGACGAATTGAAAAACATATGGCATGCGCATGAGGAGAAATTAGAAAAGTCGCTCATACTTAACCGCAAGATGATAGAGGAGATCCAGACTCGGAAGGCGGTTTCAAAACTCAATTCGTTTTTGATCAGCCAGTGGATCGGGATTGTTGCCGGGATTGTTTGGGTGTTGTTTTTGGGCTTTCTGGTTTATCACCTGTTGGGTTACTTGTATTTCTCGATTTCCGCCGGAATGATTATGCTCTTCACGAGCCTGGCTATTTTCGTCTACATAAAACATGTTGTAATTATTGGGAGGATCAACATCGGCGGAAGCATCACGGAGACACAGCGAAAGTTAGCTTCAGTACAGGCTTCGCTCATCAACGTTGGGCGGCTGATGTTTTTGCAGACGCCATTTTACTGCACCTTTTTTATCAGCGATAAATTGGTCAAGCATGGCGGAGCAACATTTTGGACAATTGAAATCGTCGTCACGGCATTCTTTACGTTTCTTTCAATTTGGTTGTACCGGAGTCTGACCTCCAAAAACATGTACAAGAAATGGGTCCGTAAAATGATCGACGGCCTTGGTGCAAAATCCGTCAGAAAAGCGATGGAATTCGTAAATGAAATTGATGAGTTCAGGAAGGAGAGGTAGTCGCTAGTCCTTAGTCCATGGTCATCAGTCATTGGTCATTAGTCATTAGTAATTCGTAATTAATTAGTCAGCACGTGAAAACAATTTATTTAGTGGCCGCAATTATTGCATTCTCATTTGGATCGCCTCGTGTCAACGGGCAAGGAATTGAACTAACAACCGCCAACGACAACCGTGATGTCCTCTATGTAGACGGGGAACATCTGAAGCCGCTGGAAGGACAGAAAGTGTACATTCGAACCAAGGCCAGTTTGTCGATGTATATTCTGGGCATGGGGACCGTCAGGATTTCCTACGTGGTTCCCGGAATCCAATCTCCCACAAGAATACAAACAGGAGAAAAACTGAAATTCATTGTAAAGACGTTGCCGGGCGCTGATCCGTGTCAACCCGTCAGTATTTTCAAACTTACGCCGGAGTGTGATAATCTTTATCGTTCAGTAGAAACAAGAAAGTTTTCCACTTTTTCAGGAAACACCGATGCCATGATGGAAACCGTTCCCTATAAAGTCAAAAAATGTGGCAACGGGAGTTATTGGATCGAACTTCAAAGTCAATTGACACGCGGAGAATATGCAATCACAATGAAAGGCGACAAAAAAATATTCAACCTTTTTGGGATTGACTGATGCATACGAAAGGCAACCGCGTCCGTTAACTAATAGCCACTTTTCCTTTTGAAGCGACAGACCGGTAAATTGCCTCCACGACACGGATATCTTTAAGCCCTTCTTCTCCGGGAACGATCGCCGGGGTTCCGTTGATAATCGCCGTCGCATCTTCGTCCATTTGTTTGGCTTGCTGATTGGGTACAGAGGCATTCAGCTTTATGCCATCACTGGTGACACCGTCAATACCGGAATAGGCCTGGAAAGGGGAGAGCTTGTACCAACCTTTGCTGCAATTGACCTGGAGGGAACCCATGTCTTTTCCAAAGCTGGTTTCGCAGGAGGCTGTTACACCGCCTGGAAATTCAAGTTCGAATGTCATTGTTTCTTCAACCTCCGTATAAATTGCCGGACGCGTGGTGGATGCCTGCGCTGTTACAGCAATCGGTTCCAGTCCGGTGCTGTATCGGGTTGCATTCAGAGGATAGACCCCCATATCGTACATGGCTCCGCCCCCAAGGCGTTTCTTTTGTTTCCAATGATCGGTGCGCGAATCAACATACCCGGCAGCGGCCGTCACGGTCATTGGTTTTCCATAGGTAAGTTCCTTCCTGAACTTGATAATTCGTTGCGTATTTGGTTCGTGGTGCATGCGGTAACCGATGCTCAGCTTTACCTTGTTTTTGGCGCACGCCTCGATCATGCTTTTGCATTCCGCTTCGGTCATCGCCATGGGTTTTTCACACCATGCATTCTTGCCGGCATTGGCCGCTTTGATGACGTATTCGGCGTGCATCGAAGGAGGTAAAACGATATACACTACGTCAATTTCCGGGTTATTGGCCAGCGAATCAAAATTCTGGTAGTTGTATATATTCTTATCGGGTATGTTATATTGCTTCTTCCATTTTTCAGCCTTGGCCGGAGTGCCTGTAACAATGCCCGCCAAATAGCAGCGTTTGGTCAGCTGCAAGGCAGGAGCCAGCAAGTCGGTGCTGTAGTAGCCAAGACCTACCAGGGCGACACCAAGCCTTTCTTTCTTCTGCGAAAGCGAAATACCCGCAGCGGCATACTTGGTGATGGTAAGACCGGCAATTCCGGTTACCGATTGGGTTATAAATCTTCTTCTATTGATCATATATTCTGAATTAAAATGGCGATCGACCCTAATTTACGTCCATCAATGCCCTTCAGCAAATGATTTAACCGATAAAAAGACGTAAATTGCGGCGCCGAGGATACAGATTGTGCTCTTTGGCCCATTTTTTGAACTATTTTCATTTTTCCATGTTCTGATAGCCGATGAGACAACTAAAGATCGTAAAGCAAATTACCAACCGGGAAAGCCAATCCCTGGATAAGTATTTACAAGAGATTGGCAAGGTAGACTTAATCACCTCTGATCAGGAAGTAGAACTGGCTAAGAGAATCAGAGAAGGTGATCAGGTGGCGCTTGAAAAACTGACCAAGGCAAACCTCCGTTTTGTGGTTTCAGTAGCCAAGCAATACCAAAACAATGGCCTTTCCCTTGGCGACCTTATTAATGAGGGGAATGTCGGCCTGATTAAAGCTGCCAAGCGATTTGATGAGACACGCGGCTTCAAATTTATCTCTTATGCCGTTTGGTGGATCCGCCAGGCAATCATGCAGGCGCTCGCCGAACAATCGAGGATCGTGCGTCTTCCCCTCAACCGGGTAGGTTCGTTGAACAAAATATCCAAGACATTTTCTGAACTGGAACAAAAATTTCAGCGTGAGCCTTCCACGGAAGAGTTGGCTGATGTGTTGGAGGTCACAACGGCAGAGGTAGTCGACACCCTGAAGATTTCCGGTCGTCATGTATCCATGAATGCTCCGTTTGTCCAGGGGGAAGAAAACAGCTTGCTCGATGTACTCGAAAACGACAGCGAGGAAACTCCGGACTCCGGATTAATGATTGATTCGCTCCGCAGAGAAGTTCAGCGGTCGCTTTCAACACTGACACAAAGGGAATCGGATGTTATTGCCTATTACTTTGGACTTAATGGCGAACACGCCATGACGCTCGAAGAGATTGGGGAGAAATTTAGCCTCACCAGGGAACGCGTTCGCCAGATCAAGGAGAAGGCCACTCGCAGACTCCGGCACAGTTCGCGCAGTAAGACACTAAAGTCTTACCTGGGTTAAGTTATCCAAGAATTCCTGGCGGGCCGCTCAAGATGATCTAATTTTGAAGATTGTGCGGAATTGCGATTAGCGAATTGCGAACGGCGAATTGCGAAATTATTTCTTTCATCCTATTTTCCATTTTTTTCCAATTCCTCCCAGGTCCACGGTTTGTTTCTTCCGGCTGTCTTCTCCCTTATTTTCTTGACCTCTTCCGGTTTTACCAAAACTCTCGCCAGGAACTCGGGTTGCAAGGTGCCGCTAAAGCCCCTGCCACCGACGCCAAGATCATAGCGAACATAACTAAGTACGGACGCAATCCACTCGTCGTCATTCGCACCCATGGCCGGCATAAGATCCGGATAGGTCTTTCCTTCCACAGGACCCGTTAACCCATGGAGCACAACCCTGATCACCTCGTTCTTTTGTTCCACCAATCGTCGATAGTTGCCAACCAGCGGCGGAGCTATATTTCTGTCCGTGCCTTTGCCATCCATCCCATGACAGGTTGCGCAAAGGGATTTAAAAGTCGTAGCTCCGTTGAGGATCAGTTTTCTACTGGCGACATCAAGCATGCCCAGCCGGAGTCCAAACTTTTTTACTTCTTCGTTTTTTTGAATGCTGGTGTCAGTGCTCGCGAGCATTTCATTGCCCGGATTCCTGGCTAATATGTCTTTTACGATGGCCTTTGCGCTTGCATCCTGGCTGCTGGTCAGCGACAGCATTAGTTGTACAAGCACGTCAAAACTGTCATCCCGTTTCAACCCGTCCAGCTTCCCGATCACCTCCTGATCATTCTCTTTTAAAAAAGGTTCGCTGATCCAAACTGCGGCCCTTCTCACCTGTGCGTCCTCGTCTTCCATGGCGGTAAACAGGACTTCTTTATCAGTGGCCCCCAACCCCTCCAGTGTCCACAAGGCATGCAGCCTGCCCAAGGCAGATGGCTTATCGGTTAAGGGTCCCTTTTCTCCGGCGGCTATTTGCTTCAATGCAGCCGCCACTGACTTGTCTCCCCGAAGAACAATTTCTTTTTGTGCGTTATCGCGCCACCAGCCATTGGGATGATCAAGATAAGTAACCAATTTACTCGTTGGCTCATCCAGCATTTGTGGTTTTGGCCCCCGATCCATGCCATTGTATGTCAGACGGTAAATGCGTCCGTGTTGATGATTCTTGTCCAGGCCCAGACGCAGGATTTGTGGTCGAAGATAACTTTTTGGCGCAGTCCAGGTACCCTCCTGAATGATACCGCGGTACATATCTAAAATATACAAGCAACCATCCGGTCCGGTATAAGTATTTACGGGTCGAAAATTCATGTCAGATGAGGCTATGAATTCTTCCTGATTGTACGCGTTTTTAAGAGTGACCTTGCCTGACTTGTTGATCACTTTGGCTCTGCGGATTATACGGGCCACCGGCTCCGTGATCAGGTAATCGCCATCCAAGCTCTTCGGCAGTCGGTCTCCCCGGAAAATAGACTGACCGCAGGCTGCCGTGAAATGGTTAAGCGTTGTGTCCGGGCGCAATCGCTTGACGCCGCCCTGAATGTCCGGCGTTTTAATTATGGGCCAAACGGCGCCAAATGTTGAATCATCATAGGCATCCGCGAACTCAAGTCGACCGTACGCAGGGTTGAGATGAAATCCGGAGCCCGCATTTTCCGCACCGGCCCTGCTATAGAACAAGCGCCCATAGTTATCATGGGTTAAACCCCACTGTCCATTAGAACCGCTGACGAGCGTATCTGCTTTGAGCAACCCATCCTTGTACCGGTAGCGAACAGGATCGACCGTCACGTAGATCCAGTTATCCAGATTCCAGTCAAGTCCACTGCGCTGATGTTCGAGATTCCCAAAGGCCTTTCGGTCTGTTTGATAGACAAGTCTTTTTTGGTCGGCTTTCCCATCTCCGTCGCTGTCCTTGTAGGCAGTCATGTTATAGGTATCGGTCTCGTTGACAAGCAACTCGTGGCCGACACATAAAATCATGCGCGGGAGCATCAAGTTGTCAATGAACACAGAGCTTTTGTCCATTTTGCCATCATTGTCGGTATCTTCCAGGAGCATGATCCGGCTTTTGGGTTGATGCTCTCCGGTAGTGTCTACCGTTTGCATGTAGGTTTCCATCTGGGCGACAAACATGCGTGCATTGCCATCCCATGCGATGGCCACAGGTTCCGTGATCATGGGTTCGCTGGCGACCAGTTCCAGGTGATAACCTTTAGGCAGACGGAATGACTTTAGGGTTTCTTCGGGTGACAAATAAGCAGGTGATGGATTAGGGTCCACCGTAAGCGGAGTCTCAAAACCTTCGGCCTCTGGCACAGTCTCATGAGTTTTTGTTGAATCAGAACAGGCAAGAAACAACAATGACAAAACCATCAGGCCTGCCCTCCAGAGTGTATTCTTCATAGCAATAATATACGTTGGGATGATTGTAAGGAAAAGACTGTCTAGAGGGGTTTCAATTTAGCGTCGGGCTTCTTTCCCAAAGCATACAATATTCCGCCAAGCAAGTGCTTCAGATAGAGGGGATCTTCAAATGATTTGTTGTCGTGACCCAGGGCCGTATAGAAGGCCCTGCCGCCGTCATAATTGTGATACCAACTCATCGGGTGGTTGTCTCCGTTAGTGCCGCCATTATAGCTCTTTTCATCGATTTTGATCAGCGCGTGCAGACCTTCGGCAATCCATTTGAAATTGTATAACTCATCAGTTCTCTTCCATACCAGTGGCAAATGCCTCGTAGCTATATTGTTAGTGTCAACGATATTAAATACAGCTTCTTGTTGACCCGGTGGGTGGTTGCCAAAATAGGCCCCTACCAGGTTGCCGTACCACGGCCAATCGTATTCGGTGTCCGTCGCTGAATGTACACCTACAAAGCCTGCACCCGACCGTATGTATTGTTCAAAAGCTCCTTGCTGCTGGTCGTTAAACACGTCGCCCGTTGTACTCATGAAAATGACGGCCGCATATTGCTTCAGATTGTCGGCTGTAAACTGTTGAGCGTCTTCGGTTGCATCCACACCAAAATTATTTTCCTTTCCAAGTTGCCGGATGGCTTTAATGCCCGCTTCAATTCCGGCTGCATGCCGGAAGCCGGTCGTCTTACTAAAAACCAGTACTTTTTTTTGTGAAACGAATGCTGTGCTGCTCATGAACAGCAATACAACGGCAAGCATGAATTGTGAGATCCAGTGTTTCCTTCTAATAATCATATCGTTTGTCTGTTAAGCTGAATTCAAATTTTGAGTGATGATCTGCTGGTAAATCACGATGTGCAAATTCCAGAAAAACAATATTAGCCTTTTAAGATTCCCTTTCCAATACACAAGGGATAGAACCGCATTTCAACAGGAGGGGTGGCAAGAAGGAGACATTCGTTGACCGGTTGATCACGTTTTTTTGGATGTGATAGTCATTGAAAAGTACTATTTTCACGAGCCGTTGAAGAATGAACAACCCTGCACCGCGCACGGCCTGTTATCATCCATGCACCTTTTTTAAATGAAACAAAAAATCTTCTTTCTGTGGTTGATACCGGTCATTTTCATGGCCCATCAGGAGTCTCCGCATTCATGGATCCGGATCAATTTGTTGGGCTATCAACCAGGTGGGATAAAAGTAGCGATATGGTGTAGCAAAGAGAATAATCAGCTTGAAACCTTCCAGGTAATCGAAGCGGGTACCCGCAAGGTCGCCGCAACGTATTCAGCAGGCA
>JBGPGZ010000040.1:0-15913 GCA_041484175.1 Cyclobacteriaceae bacterium
AGCGATTTCGATTGAAATCTTTCGAGCAATTCTAATTTGTGCTTAAACAAAGCGGCCCTTTCGAATTCCATGGCCTGGGAAGACCTCTTCATGTGGCCGGCAAAATAGTTCTCAACAACGCTCAGATCTCCTTTTAAGATGTTCCTCGCTTGAACTATTTCATCTTGGTAACCCGGCTCATCCTGCAAGCCTTCACAAGGGCCTTTGCAGTTACCCAGGTGATACTCCAGGCAAACCTTGAATTTTTTTTGCTGGATATTTTCCTCCGAGAGCAGGAGTGTGCACGTGCGAATGGAATAGAGTTGTCTGATTAACTCGAGTACACTTTTCATCGATACCACACTCGAGTAGGGCCCGAAGTATTCACCTTGTCGCGGAATATATTTGCGGGTTGATATGATTCTGGGGAATCGTTCTTTTAGAATACAGAGGTAAGGGAATGTTTTGTCATCTTTCAGTAAGATGTTGTACTTGGGCTGGTTTTGCTTAATGAAGTTGTTTTCCAGCAGCAATGCATCAAACTCTGAATTAGCCAGTGTAAATTCAATCTTCCTGATTTCGGAAACCAGCCTTTCTGTTTTCCGGTTATACTGAGATTGCTTGTTAAAATAGCTGCCGACACGTTTCCGCAAGCTCTTTGCTTTCCCCACGTAAATCAAAACGCCTTCCTCATTATGAAAACGATACACTCCCGGTGAGTCGGGAAGGCTGGCAACTTGATCTTTTAACGACATGGATTTCGGCAAAATCAAAATATAATTGAAGTCTAAAGTCCAATGTCCAAAGTCCAAGGTTTATGGTTCTACGTTTCGAGTCCACGTGTATCAGGAGAAGACTTTCGAACAAGATTTTCTATTCTTGAATTTCTGAAACTTTGAACATTGGACTTTGAACATTGGACTTTGGACATTAAACTTTGAACCCAGAACCTGAAACGTAAACAAAATTGGTCAGTTCTTAATATCCCAAGGCCGCTCATCGACAATAACCGAGTCGGCATTTTCTTTGTATCGGTTACAATCCAGGGTGATATCCAGGCCCGTGGAAGGCCATTGGAAGCGGCCTTTGGTCACGCCGGTGGTAGGATCGGCATAGACTTTTCGCATGTACAACTCCCATATCGGTCTGGCGCTGTGGCCGCCCTGTCCAAAGACCCACGAAGGAAAATGGATAGCGCGCTCGTCTCCTCCTACCCATATTCCAGTGACCAGGTCATGGGTAAGGCCGATGTACCATCCATCGGACGCATCGTTGGTAGTCCCTGTCTTTCCCCCGATTTCATTGTCGACCCTAAGGTCTTGCGGTAATCCTGCCGAAGTACCACCCTTTTCTTCTACACCGCCTCGAAGCATATAGATCATTTTGTAGGCGGTTTGCTCATTGATAGACTCTTTGGTTTTTGGAATAAAGTTTTCAATCACATTTCCATTTTTGTCTTCGATGCGGGTAATGAAAATGGGATCGATATGTACTCCATTATTAACAAAAGTGCCGTAAGCACCCACCATTTCATATAACGAAACATCGCTTGTTCCCAGGCACAGGGATGGAACTGCGTCCAGCTTGCTTTCAATTCCCATGCGATGAGCAAACTCAACAACATTTTCCGCGCCCAGGGCTTGCATCATTTGGGCGGTGATCGAGTTGATGGATTCAGCCATGGCATGTCGGATCGTCATCTCCTCTCCATTGCCTTTGGTGCCATCTGAATTGAACGGGTACCACGTACCCCCTGGGATCTTAAAGCTGGGAGCGATGTCTTTCATCGGGTGACACGGGGAGTACCCCGATTCCATGGCCAGGCCGTACACAAATGGTTTGAAGGTTGAACCCGGCTGTCGCGTGCTTTGCTTGACGTGGTCAAACTTGAAGTATTTGTGATTGATCCCGCCGACCCACGCCTTGATATAACCGGAAGCAGGATCCATGGACATCATTCCCGTCTGCAAGAATCGCTCATAATAATTAAGGGAGTCCATGCTGCTAAAAATAGTGTCCTTTTCACCATCCCAGGTGAAAACAGTCATGGGTTTCTTCAGTCTGAGCATGATCCTCACGGAGTCTTTACCTTCACCATATTTCTCCACGAGCATTTTGTACGTGTCGGTTTTGCGAATGCGCTTGGCCAGGAAATCCCTGATCTCGTGTCCATCTTCATCTACCCACGGGTTTTTATTTCTTTGGGTCCACTCATCATAAAAACTGGCCTGTAGTGTGTTCATGTGCTCGGCGACGGCTTCCTCAGCATAGCGTTGCATGCGACTGTCGATGGTGGTGTAGATCTTCAGACCTGAGTTCCACAGGTCGATGTCCTTTTCCTTGCACCAGGCCATCAGCCAATTTCCGGTTACCGTGCGGAAATAAGTAGCAAGTCCCTGATTTTGATTTTGGACACTGTAGTCAAGTTCGATCGGCAATGCCTTTATCGAATCAAGTTGTGCCTGGGTCTTGATCATGTAACCATGGTTATAGATCTTAAGCAGGACATCGTTTCGTTTTCTCAGGGCATTCTCCGGGTTTCGCTTTGGATTGTATGTCGATGGGGACTGAAGCATGCCTACGAGTACAGCAGACTCCTGAAGATTAAGACTATCGGGTTCTTTGTTAAAATACGTTTCGGAGGCCACTTTGATTCCAAAGGAGTTGCTGCTGAACGCGGCGGTGTTGAGATACATTGTAATAATTTCCTCTTTGGTAAAATTCCTTTCCAGGTTGACAGAGAGAATCCACTCCTTTGTTTTTTGAACCATCCGTTTTGGAAGACTACCGAGCCGCGCAATATGACCATCCAGACTCTGATCGGGGTTCATCGTATATAAGTTCTTGGCAAGTTGCTGCGTGATGGTGCTTCCGCCACCGGCAGGATTGAGGCTGATCAGCCCATAAAACACGCGGAGATAAGCCGGAAAGTCCAGGCCTGAATGATTATAAAAGCGATGGTCCTCCGAAATCAAGAGCGTGTTCTTTAACTCATCGGAAAGTTCATCATAGGTCACCTGGCTCCGGTTATACCGGAAGTAGCGCCCCAGGGAAACGCCGTCGGCGGAAATCAATTCCGAGGAAAGATCATTTTTAGGATTCTCCACGTCCCGCGTCAGCGGCATGGGACCAAACAATCCAAAGGGATTAAGACTGACCGTGTAAACATAAAGCGGAAGGCCGAAGACCAGGAGGAAAAAGGCGATCCATGTGTACTTGACGACTTTGTGGAACCAGGGCCTCTCCATTTTCAGGAGCTCACGGGTTTTTCGCCTGATAGTTTCGGTCAAAGAAGGTGAGGTACTCATCCAGCGCTTTAGTTCGGTAGAAAATATCGAAGTTATCTTTGGTGATAACAAAGGTATAGAATTTAAACAACGCGAAAGGCTTTGCAACGGCGGCCTGGGCGGTGAATTGGTCAAAATAATTAATTGCAGCGTCGCGGTCGGCAAATTGGGTGACCATGGTAAGGGCGAATTCCTCATTCAGGGTGAGGTTGCTGCTGCTCAATTTCAAGTCCTTGAATTCGGTTTTGTTAATGGATTCGAGCGCCGTTGATACCGGATCGGTGATCTTGTCTGAAAGCTTGTAGACCACGACGAAAAAGTGCGGTTCTTTGAAAGACGCAATAAAACGGATGCCTTTGGCCTTTTCAATCTTCGCCTGCAGCGCTTTGGAAGCCGCGAGGAGTTGCTCGGCATAGGGCTTCAGAGACCCATCCGGGAATTTCTTGATGAACTCGCCGAGTTCAAACTGGTAGCGGGTAATGTCTTCCGTTTTTCCAGTGATCAGAATTTGAAGGAGGGCAAGTTGCTGGGTAAAGCCGGTTTCCCCTTCTTTTAAAGCATGGTTAATTTTTTCCTGAGCTCCTCTAAGATTGCCGGTTTGATAGTTGGCATAGGCTTCCCTGTAGAGCAACTTTTGTTTTTCCGCAGCGATGCTGCTTTCTTTCAGATAGTCAGGGTTCAACATGATGCGGGTGAAGGTGGAGTTTGGATATTTCTCTTTTAGCAAACCCGCATAATATTCGGGGTCCATATTTTTTTCTTTGCTGATGAGATACATTTTGTACAACACTTCAGGTTCATGTTCGGAACCGGGAAACCGTTTCAGTAAGTTTTTGTAGGAACCGGTAGCATTTTCTTTTTCGTCGAGCTGAAAATAATACAGATCACCCAGTTTGAAATAGGCATCTTCAATTTTGGCGAGTGCTTCTTTTTTTTGCGATTCCGTTCTTGGAAGCTGGCCAAAGACATTGGCGACTTCATCCACTTCCTTTTTGGTGCCATTGCCGTTCGTTGTCGCTTTACCTTCTTCAGCTTTCTGGGCTATGGCGGTTTGATCTGCATTGGCTGGAATGGCCATCGATTTATTGGACCTGCGCCAGTTGTCTTCCAGGGTAATGGTTCCCCAAACTCGCTGAAACTCGGATTGCCCCAGGGATACGGCGGACGCGTTGCCGAAGTACCAATCAACCGCATCCGTCTTTGCATCCGTATTGAAAAAAGGATTGCTGCTCTGGTTGCCGCCACCGCCACCCGTGCTCTCGGACCTCCTTCTTTTCTTTTTCACCGTCTGTGCCTTTTTCTTTGAAGCCACCACGGAATCCAACTGTTTGCGGAGTGTTAATGAATCTACGGAAGCCATCAGCAATAGACTGTCCTGCCAGGTAATGGTTTCAGTATATTTTACAAAGTCGCCGAGCACCTCCTGACGTTTTTTGATACTTGCATAATTTTCATAATCCTTGGGCAGGGAAGAAACGGCGCTATCATAAAAAGCTTTGGCAAGACTATATTTCTTCAATGAGTCAAAATAAAGTTGACCGAGGCGCAAAAATGCGCTGCCCTGGATTCGCTTGTTCTTTCCGGCATGGGCCGAGAGTTTATACTTTTCAATAGCATCTTTGAGATTGTTTTGTTTGCGTTCGAACTCACCCATCTCGAAATAAATCTTGTCTTTGAACTCCTGGTTCTTGGAATCCGTCAAAAGCTTGTTGAACTGTTTCCGTACCGTACGTACATCTCGTTTATCTTCCAGCTTTGCCACCTGGGCCATGTTCAGGCGGGCATAAAAATCAATCTCGTAGTCAGGATTGGTACCCAGGCATTTACGGTAATAGTTGTAGGCCTCTGATCCAAATCCCAGTCTTTGATAGACCTGGCCAAGAATAAAATAAATTCGCCCCTTGCGGTCGTTGTGTTTGAGTAAAGAATCAGCCCTGGCCAGATTGCGCACCATGTTGTCATAATCGCCGCGTATTTGGTAGTAGTAGGCCTTCTCCAGGAAAAGTTTTTTATGAGTCGTTTTCTCCAGTTTTTCTTTTTCCAAAAAATGAAAGACTTCCTCGGCCTTGTCATACTCTCCCCGCTCCACAAAGGTGCGCATCAAATAGATGAGCGCGATGTGGCGGATGTATGGGTCGCGACTCTTGGTATTCACATACTTAAAGGTTTGGATGGCATTCACAAAATCACAAGCATACAAGCGGGCCAATCCCACCTGAATGTAATTATCATCCACCCAACGGCTGTTGGGATGGCGCTGGATGGAGATGGAGGCCATCTTGATGATTTCGTCCGTATCTTTGGAATACGACTTCGCCAGTACCGTATCCAGTTTGGGAAACAACCTCAGAATTTGATTGTGGTCGTCGTCGAGACTTTTCAGGATCACTTTCTCAATTTCACGTGTCTTTTCGCGGGCGTAGTAAAAGCCGTTATAGTGCGCAGTCAAGTTGTGGTAAACGGACCCGGTTATGGTGGTCTGTTCAGAGGAACAGCCTGCCCATGACAACATGGCGACTATGCAGGCAGCAAAAAGGGCGTATTGTATCCGCGAAAGCAACGTCGTTGTTAATTTATTTACAAACGTAAAAAACAGATATTCAATTATATAATTAGTCAGAATATCTAATTTTGCCAAAATTTACCTCTTGAGACCAAGAAAGACCTTATCCGATCGCCTCACGACCAAATATCAACTGGTGATCCGCAATGAAGAGAACCTGGCGGAGAAATCAACCATTGGGTTTACCTATGCCAAGGTGCTGGTGATTTCGGCCACCCTCTTTGCCTTGATCTTTGTTTTCAGTCTCTTTCTCTCAAAGACTTTATTGGCCAAGTGGTTTGATCCCAAGCACGAACAAATGGAGCAGAATAAGAAATTATATGCGCTTGCATTAAAGGTGGATTCGCTGGCCGTCGAGGTAGACCGCAAAGACCGGTTCATTCAGAATTTCCAGCGCATTCTCAGTGGTGATACATCCAGCGGTTTTGTTGATCCGGCCAAAGAATTGAAAGGTGAAATAAAACCCGTGTCGGCCGTGGGTAATCTCAAGCTTGCAGCGTCTGATTCGCTCTTTAGAAAAGAGTTTGAAAAATCCGAACTTTCGGTCTCCCTGACCAGCGGCAAAAACCACGAGCTGCAAGAGACATTTTTCTTTTCACCCATCACGGGTTTCATATCCGATAGATACGACCTGAAGAAGGCGCACTATGGTGTGGACATTGTAGCTAAAACCAACGAACCTGTGAAGTGCATAGCCGATGGAACAGTGCTGATGGCCTCGTGGACACAGGATTCCGGCTATGTGATTGCAGTGCAGCACCGTGGCAACCTGATCTCCTTATATAAGCACAATGCTGAACTATTAAAAAAAGTTGGTAATTTTGTGAACGCCGGTGAAATTATCTCTATAGTTGGCAACAGTGGAGAGATGACCGATGGTCCGCATTTGCATTTTGAATTGTGGTACAACGGCAATTCCCTGAACCCGGAAGAGTTCGTAACCTTTTAACTTTTGAAGCCATGTTAACATCGAAAGAACAAAAACGCGTAGCTGAAGAAATCAGTAACTCCAGCAACGTTATTGGCAAGGGCACTGTGCTGGAAGGCAATATTGAAACATTCGGAAACATCCGCATTGAAGGAAAAGTACGGGGCCACATCACATCCAAATCCAAAGTGGCGCTGGGAAACGGCAGTCATGTGGATGGCAATATCACTGCGCAGAATGCCGATATTGAAGGAGAAGTCAGAGGCAAAATTGAAATTACTGAAATGTTGATCCTCAAGGCGACGGCAACAGTGCATGGAGATATCATCACCGGAAAATTGGTGGTAGAGCCTGGTGCCGGATTTAACGGTACTTGTAAGATGGGGGCTGTCGTGAAAGATATCAAACTAGGCGACAATGGAGCCCGAGCACACAGACCCGAAGAAGCAAAAGCCTTATAGTAGTTACCTGAAGTACAGCGGCCTTGGTTTGCAGCTTTTCGGCGCGATCGGACTTTCTGCATGGGCCGGCTATAAGCTGGATCAGTATTTTGAATTCCAATTTCCCCTATTCTTACTTTCATTTGTCTTCATAGCGTTTGCCGGCATGATGATGCAGGTTTACCGGTCAATTAATAAAGACTAGTTTGCTCAAGTTTTTTATCTCAATAGCCCTTCTCATGGCGGGACTTGTTGCAATAGTTCGTATCGGCGGGCAACAGCATTGGTTCGCACCGATTCCCTCCTACGCCTATGAGATCATTTTTTTCCTGGGCATTTGCACCCTGGTCATTTTTTATTTCTTGATAAAGCGATCCCGGTCTCCGGCATTTACTCAGGCGTACCTGCTGTCTGTCGTTTTGAAAATGATTGGGTACGGCGCATTTATTCTGGTGATAATCTTCAGAGACAGGGAAGGGGCGGTAGCAAACGCACTTCTCTTTATGGTAGTTTACGTCCTTTTTACGGCCTTTGAAGTGGGGTTTCTTTTCAAAAAGGTGAACCGCTAAGCGCGGGCAAAAAAAAATCATCCCGATGACTATCGGGACATTTTTTTTTGGGGGATTAATCAATAGTTTTGCAGGCGAATAAAAAGACCCCGGCAAGGCCCTGATGAAAAGACGTTTATCCTTCAAAAAATCTGCTTTTTTACCCCTTTTTCTGACTCTCTTGCTGGGTCCCTTTGCCTTTGCCTATGCACAGAAGGAGCATGAATCAAAGCCGTTTAATGTCAGTGAAGTGATCCTGGAGCATGTCATGGACAGCCATACCTGGCACCTGACGGATGGCCTGGTGATCCCGCTCCCCGTGATCGTCTATTCCGAAGAAAAAGGGCTGGATCTTTTCTCCTCGGCAAACTTTTTTGAACATCATGCCCCAGTAGATTACAATGGTTATAAATTGGAACACAACCACATTTATCTTGCCGAATCCGGAGAAGAGGTGATTGACTTTTCAATAACGAAAAATGTATTGATGCTGTTCATCAATGCGGCGGTTCTATTGTTGGTGTTACTCGCTGTCGCCAGGACCTACGCAAAAAATGCCGGTAAGGCTCCAAGGGGCCTGCAGTCTTTTATTGAACCCATTATTCTTTTTGTAAAAGATGAAATAGTAAAACCGAATGTTGGACCTAAGTATGAAAAATATCTCCCGTATCTGTTGACACTTTTCTTTTTTATTCTCTTTGGTAATTTATTGGGCCTTCTTCCAGGCGCGGCCAATCTCACGGGCAATATCGCGGTTACCATGACGCTTGCAGTGTTCACATTTCTGATTACCAACTTCAGTGGAAACAAGAATTATTGGATGCACATCCTTTGGACGCCGGGAGTGCCGCTGCCATTGCGCATAATCATCTTGCCGGTTGAGATCATTGGGATGTTTACAAAGCCATTTTCCCTGATGATCCGTCTATTTGCCGCGATGACGGCCGGTCACATTGTTTTGTTGAGCCTGGTGTGTTTGACCTTTATATTTCATAGTTGGCTGGTAGGGGCAGGTTCTTCCATTTTTGTGTTGTTTATCAGCCTGATTGAGTTATTGGTAGCTGGAATTCAGGCATATGTGTTTACCTTGTTTTCTTCGCTATACATTGGATTGGCCATCGAGGAACATGGGCACGATCATTAGACAGGATTCTTTTGCAGACTGCTGCAAATAAAAATACTCCGGGACAAACCCGGATCTTGTTTCACTTAAATTTTTAGAGTTATGTTATTCTCACTTTTATTGGACGTCAGCTACGCGGTGATGGGTGCCGGTATCGGCGCTGGTCTGGCTGCAATAGGCGCCGGAATCGGAGTAGGCCGTATCGGTGGCTCTGCCATGGAAGCGATGGCCCGTCAGCCGGAATCAGCCAACAAACTTCAGGGTTCCATGCTGATCATCGCCGCCCTTGTTGAAGTAGCTGCGCTGTTCGCGCTTGTAATCTGTTTCTTGATTTCAAATCTGACAGCAACGAAGCTGCTTTGATTTTGATTTCAATGTGACAAAAAAGTAAAGTAAGGGAACTTGCCTTAGGCAATGGGCCGGGCAAGTTTCCTTATAGGCGCATTAAACGCCAGCAAATCATTTCTTTGTTGATCCAAAAAAAACAGAACCATGGATTTATTGACCCCCGGAACCGGACTTCTTTTTTGGCAAGCCGTTGTCTTTATCGCCCTCTTTTTCCTGTTAGCGAAAATGGCGTGGAAGCCGATCCTAACATCGCTAAAAGAAAGAGAGACCTCCATTCAAACCGCCTTGGATTCGGCAGAAAAGGCCAAACTGGAGATGGCTGCTCTAAAGTCGGATAATGAAAAGTTACTCAAGGAAACGAGGGAAGAACGCGATAAGATCCTCAAAGAGGCAAGAGAAGCCGCTGCCCGTCTGCATGATCAGGCCCAGACCGACGCCAAGAAGAATGCAGACCGGATTATCGAGGACGCGAAGGGAGTCATCAATACCGAAAAACAGGCAGCTCTACGCGATGTGAGGGCGCAAGTAGCTGCCTTCTCCATTGAAATTGCGGAGAAACTACTCAAGAAAAATCTCTCTACCGATAAGTCGCAGAAAGAACTGGTAGAAAGCTTCATCAAGGACTTAAAGCTTAATTAAACGATGGCCGATTTACGCGTAGCATCGCGGTATGTAAAGTCACTGCTGGGATTGGCGGTGGAGCAAGGCGTTTTAGAAGCGGTGCATAAGGATATGCTGTTGTTTTCCAAGGTGTGCCGGGAAAGCAGCGCCTTCCGCATCATGCTTAAAAGCCCGGTTATCCGGCACGAGAAAAAGAGAGACATCCTTGAAGAGATATTCACAGGCAAAGTGAATGAACTAACGATGGCGATCATCGACATTTTGACCCGAAAGAACCGGGAACCTCTCTTGCCGTCGATCGCGAATGGATTTCACAACGCGTATAATGAGTATAATGGAATTGGCAAAGCATCCATTACGACCGCGATCCCAATGGACAAGCAACTGAAAGCGGAGATTGAAGCAATCGTGAAGCAGCTAAGCGACAGGAAATTGGTGGAGATCGATGAAATAGTGGACAAAGAACTCATCGGCGGCTTTATCCTGAATATGGGCGACCGGCAGATTGATGCCTCGATCAGAAGCAAATTGAAGTCTCTGCAGTTGAAATTCAGCGAGAATCCATATGCAAAGGAGCTTTAGGAATAAATTACGAATTACCAATAACTAAGTTATGGCAGAGATCAGACCCGAAGAAGTATCAGCAATATTGCGCGAACAACTATCGCACGCACGCACCGATGCCGAGTTGGAAGAAGTAGGCACCGTCCTGACGGTTGGTGATGGCGTTGCCCGCATCTATGGGCTTACCAAGGCGCAAGCGGGAGAGTTGCTCCAATTTGAAAATGGATTGCGTGCGTTGGTCCTCAACCTGGAGGAAGACAACGTGGGAGCCGTATTGCTGGGTGATCCTCAGGGAATCAAAGAAGGTGCCATCGTAAAGAGAACCGGCCTGATTGCTTCGGTGCAAGTCGGTGAAGGGGTTTTGGGACGGGTAGTTGATACCCTTGCCAAACCTATAGATGGCAAAGGTCCCCTTACCGGCGAACTTTATGAAATGCCGCTTGAGCGAAAGGCACCTGGAGTTATCTTTCGGCAGCCTGTCAACGAGCCCCTGCAAACCGGGATCAAAGCCATCGACGCGATGATTCCCATAGGGCGCGGTCAGCGGGAATTGATTATCGGTGACCGGCAGACCGGTAAAACTGCTGTGGCCCTCGATACCATTATCAATCAAAGGGAATTTTTCGAAGCGGGCAAACCCGTTTATTGTATTTATGTAGCGATCGGTCAAAAGGCATCTACTGTGGCGGCTGTGGCTTCAACGTTGCAGAAAGCCGGTGCCATGTCATATACCGTTATTGTTTCAGCATCTGCTTCTGATCCAGCTCCGATGCAATTCTTTGCCCCGTTTACGGGTGCTGCCATTGGTGAATTCTTTCGCGACACCGGGCGTCCCGCATTGGTTATTTACGATGACTTGTCAAAACAAGCAGTGTCCTATCGCGAGGTGTCCTTGTTGCTGAGAAGGCCCCCGGGACGTGAAGCATACCCCGGTGATGTATTCTATCTTCACTCCCGCTTACTGGAGCGCGCGGCGAAAATTATTAATGATGATAAATTGGCCAGCCAGATGAATGACCTTCCTGCCTCGATCCGACACCTGGTGAAAGGTGGCGGTTCGTTGACGGCACTTCCGATCATCGAAACACAGGCTAATGATGTTTCGGCGTACATCCCAACCAATGTGATTTCAATCACAGACGGCCAGATATTCCTGGAAACCAACTTGTTCAATGCGGGGATCCGTCCTGCGATCAACGTAGGCATCTCGGTATCGCGCGTAGGTGGATCTGCTCAGATCAAGTCGATGAAGAAAGTGGCAGGTACGCTCAAGTTGGATCAAGCACAGTTTCGCGAATTGGAAGCTTTTTCCAAATTCGGATCAGATCTGGATGCCTCCACCAAATTAACCATTGAACGGGGTCGCAGAAATACCGAAGTTTTGAAGCAGCCTCAATATGCTCCTGTACCGGTAGAAGAGCAGGTGGCGATGATTTTAGCTTCTACTAAAGGCTATATTGATAAAGTACCCGTGCCGAAAGTAAAAGAATTTGAAAAGGAATTCATCGGCTTGTTGCGCGCGCAACACAATTCGATCCTTGCTAACTTCCGGGCAGGTAAGGTGGAGGATGCGGATTCGGAAATGATTAAGAAAGTAGCCACTGAATTGGCTTCCAAATACTGAAATTTGAAGAATTGAATCGGCACTATGGCCAGTTTAAAAGAAGTTAAGGTCAGGATAACCTCGGTGATGTCGACCCAGCAGATCACCAAAGCCATGAAGATGGTGGCGGCTGCCAAGTTGCGCAAATCACAGGAACGGATTATACAGATGCGTCCGTACGCACAAAAACTGGCTGTCGTCCTTCAAAACTTGTCGGGAGCTGACAGCGGCGGTGAGCAAAATTGGTACGGCAGCGTAAGGGAAGAAATGAAAATACTGATCGTAGCGGTAAGTTCCGACCGCGGCCTTTGCGGATCATTTAACAGCAATATTTTCAAAGCTACGATCAAGCACATCCAGGAAAATTATCCAAATCAACTTGCCGGGAAGAACGTCTCCGTCCTGCCGATCGGGAAAAAAGCGTTTGAGTTTTTTGGCAAACGGAATATGCAGGTTATTGGGGACTATTGGAACATTTTCCATAGCCTTTCTATGGAAAGTGTTTCTGCTATTGGGGATTACCTGATGGATGCATTTAAAAGGGGACAGTACGATAAAATAGAGATCATCTACAACGAGTTTAAGAATGTGGCTACCCAGATCTTAAGGGTGGAGCAATTCCTTCCCATCGTTCCCTCAAAAAACACAAAACCCACCAATGTTGATTACATATATCAGCCGAATCGCGAAGAAATCATTACCGGGCTAATTCCAAAGTCACTGAAAACGCAGATCTTGAAAGCCGTGTTGGATTCGAACGCCGCAGAGAATGGGGCCAGGATGACGGCGATGGACAAAGCAACCGAAAATGCGGGTGAATTATTAAAAGATTTGAAACTCACCTATAACCGCACCAGACAGGCGGCGATCACCAAGGAGATTTTGGAAATTGTGGCGGGTGCTGAAGCACTGAAGACGTCATAGCCGACTGATTAGGACAACTACTAATGGAAGCCCGGGATTTCGGGCTCTTTTGCCTCGATGAAAAAGCTGGGTCATGTGTACCAATTATTCAATTTGCTAAGCCTGGATGTTGCGGTGGGGGCGGTCGTATCCGCCTTATTTTTTGCAAAGATCTTCCAGGTGCACATCTTGATCTATGGATTGGGCTCGCTGGGACTCAGCGTTTGGATCATATATACGGCCGATCACCTGATCGATGCGAAGCGCTTAGAGTCCCCCGCGTCGTCAGAAAGACACCGATTTCATCAGAAGTATTTTCGGAACCTGGGCTTGGTGCTCCTGGCTGCTCTTTTGATCGACGCCGTATTGATTTCCTTTATCAGAAAACCATTACTTGAATCTGGCCTTGTGCTTGCGGGAGTTGTGATGATTTATTTCTTGATTCAACGCTATCTTAAATCGCTAAAGGAATTAAGCGGGGCGCTGCTATATTCCTGCGGTGTTTTGCTTCCTGCATGGTCGCTTTCAAACCATACGATAACTTCATTTCAAATATTGCTTGTTGTCCAATTCATGATGACGGTTTTATGCAATATGATTTTATTCTCCTGGTTTGATCACGGTAGGGATGTTCAGGACAATTATTATTCGATTGTTACGGTCGTGGGGAATCGGAACGCGCGACTACTTTTATCCGGACTTTTTTTATTAAATGGGGCTCTGGTTGCTTTACAATTTCTGCAGGGCGTTCAGGCATTGGAGGCAGTGATTGTAATCGCCAGCATGAACTTTATTTTATTGGTCATCTTTGTTTTTCACAGACTATTTGAAACCCATGACTTTTACCGCTTATTCGGAGACGCAGTCTTTTTAGTACCCTTGACTTACTTTTTGGTGTGAAGGAAAAGCCATTTGACGGATTCGATCTGCTGGCCCCCTTTTACGATTCCTTAGCGCTGTGCGTATATGGGAGAAGCATGGTCAAGGCGCAGGTGTGCTTTCTGCACTACATTTCCCCGGCGTCCCGTGTACTGATCATAGGCGGGGGAACGGGTTGGCTATTGGCTGAATTGCTTCGAATCAGACCGGAATGCGAGGTTTGGTATGTTGAACCTTCTGCCAACATGCTCACCAGGGCAAAGCAACGAAACAAAAGCCATTCAGTTCATTTTGTACAGGGAACGGAAGACGACATTTCTGCGGCGGAGTTTGATTTTGTCATCGCGCATTTCTTTCTTGATTTATTTCCGCCCGCCGCATTGTCCTCCATGATCCATAAAATGCATTTGAAATCAAAGCCTTCTGTCCGCTGGTTAGTAGCTGATTTTGTTGATGGGGGAAAATGGTGGCAAAAAGGATTGCTGAGGCTGATGTATCTGTTTTTTGGATGGATGTGTCACATAAAAGCCAATGAATTGCCTGATTGGAGCAATATCCTTCCTTCGTTCGGTTTGAAGAAAATCGACAACCAATCTTTTTATGGCGGATTTATTGAGAGCGCGATTTATGAATTAAACATGCCCCTTATGGGCGAATTGGGAGAGGCCTGAGTCCGATGGCTGCCGTCCCGGCAAAGTTGTCAATTGGAAAAAGGAACCCTGTTGAGAAATAATTTCGCATCAGAGGGTTTTTCTTTTGTCTCCGGCCTCTTGGCATTGGTGCTTTCCAGCACGGCTTCGGATGTTCTTGTTGAGGTCATTCCGGTTGCGATTCAATTACTTTTTTCAATTCTTCCTTAAAACCTGCCTGAAAGACAGAAATAAGCAGATGCTCATTGGAAATGAATGGACCTAAACTATGTTTGCGCCGGTGATTCGTTTTGACTTTGTCTAATTTTCTTGCGGGGATCATCATTTTTTGACATAAAGAATTATATTCGACTTTTTCGCTGACCATTGGATGGACAACAACGACCTGACCCGCCATTTCGGATTGGAGTACATCATAAACAAGTTACCCGCCGTTATTTTTGAATATGCCGTTTTCCCTGACGGTACGAGGAATTTTACATTCGTGGGTCCGCGCTGCAAGGAGGTTTTGGGAGTAAGCAGGGAAGTCCTGTTGAGCGGGGCCTATCCGGTGAAGCATTTTATTTTTCCAATGGATTGGGATGATTTTCTTGAAAGCTCGGAAAAAAGCATTGCCGGTCTGAACGAATGGAAATGGGAAGGCCGTGTTCATCATCACAATAAGACGAAATGGATTGAAGCAGTGGGTGTCCCCACCCGTCTGGAGGATGGCAGGATTTCCTTCTGCGGGATCATAACTGATATCTCCCATCGGAAGGAATCAGAACTGAGACAACGCGAGGCCGAAACCGGTTATCGCTTGCTGGTTGAAGAGCTGCCACTGGGGGTGGGGATTCATAAGCAGG
Organism: Cyclobacteriaceae bacterium; assembly: GCA_041484175.1. Lineage (GTDB taxonomy): Bacteria > Bacteroidota > Bacteroidia > Cytophagales > Cyclobacteriaceae > ELB16-189. The sequence goes on from JBGPGZ010000040.1 coordinate 15,282, forward strand.
GAAAATTGGTTTACGTTAACAATTGCGCCCTTAAAATGATGGGTGCGGGGAAGCCGCACGACCTGATCGGCAAAGACGTAATCGATTTTGTTCATCCGGATTACAAGGAAGGGGCGATCGCCAGGGCAAAAAAAGTCCTTCATGGTGAAACTGCAATCGCGATAGAAGAAAAGTATGTCCGCTTGGACGGAAAAGTCATTCATGTGGAGGTTTCATCACGCCCCTTTATTTACGAGGGGGAGCCGGCAGTACAGGTCGTCGTGAAAGACATAACCGAACAAAAGGAAGCAGAAGAGAGTATCCGGAAGGCGGAGACTTTATTTTCCCAACTGTTCCAGAACTCCCCTATGGCGATCGTTATGTTGAATGACCGCGGCACGGTGGTAAAAATAAACAAAGGTTTTGAGGAGATGTTTGGATATACCCTGGAAGAACTCCTGGGAAATGAACTAAATCAATTTATTGTTCCAGAAGGCCTGGAATCTGAAGGAAACGACTTAAACACATTGATTACCAGTTATCGTGTCATTCGAATTGAGACCAGTCGCATTCGAAAAGACAACAAGCCCCTTTCCGTGATTATTTATGGAGTACCCGTACACCTCGATGAAACTACGATTGGAATTTTTGGC
>JBGPGZ010000041.1:0-15656 GCA_041484175.1 Cyclobacteriaceae bacterium
CCATGAACCGGAACTTCTGCCAAGACCGGATCCCAGTATACTTCCTGCTGCCCAGTATCCTCCCATTCCTCCGCCACCGCCACGGCGTCTGCGAACCGCAATAATAATTGCCAAAATAATAAAGATGATTGTTGACCACGGCGATCGTGTTTTTCTTCTTTGTGGTGGATCGTTGTTTACGTACTCACCTCTGATCCCGTGAATGATGGCGATGACACCCGCCCGTACACCGCCGTCGAAATCACCCTGCCGGAAATGGGGAGCGATTTCATTCCGGTTTATCCGGCTGGAAAGTGCATCCGTCAAAGCGCCTTCCAATCCATGACCTACTTCAATCCTTGTCTTCCGGTCGCCGATCGCAATCATTAAAAGCACCCCATTATCAGTATCCTTTTTGCCGAGTTTCCATTTTTCGGCAACCCGCAGCGAGTAATCCTCCAGGGCTTCGCCGTCCAGGGAGGGGATGATCAAAACGGCGATTTGGTTGGAAGTCGAGTCGCGTTCGGCTTTCAGAATTGATTCGAGCTCGTTCCTGGTTCCGGCCGAGAGCACATTTGCTTCATCGTGTACCCATACCCCACCGTGTTCGGGGATCATCCGTTGTCCACAGAGGATCGATGCAGGGAGAATAAAAAGGGAGAGGAGAATAAAGCGTATCATCGGCAGGAATCAAAAAAGTGAAAGCATGTATCTATTTGGGCTACGCTGATGAGTGCCCGCCAGATGGTCATTGAAGCCTTAAGTCATCGCGCAGTTCATTTACATCATCGGGGGTTTGAATAAATCCTTTTTCCAACAGGACTTCACCGCAACGCTTGATAGCGCCTTCTATTCCCTCCACAACTTTACCTTTGCGGATGTGCTCGACGATGCTACGCACCATCTTGTCCCACTCCTTTTGTTCAACGACTTTGCTGATTCCGCGGTCGGCCATCACAATAACTTCACGCTCAAAGAAAGAGATAAAGATCATAATGCCGGTGCGATGGCGTGTATTAAAGACCTCCTCCTGGAGAAAAGCATTTTCGGCTTTCTTTTTAGTGGCCTCGTCCATGTGCTTCTGATTGATAAACCAACGCTTGGCCGGTTGCACAAAATGGGGAACGGCTGCTCCCAGAATGCCTCCCAGCGCGACAGCAAGGAAAATGAACAACGGGTCATATACAGCCAATGAAGGAACGTAGCGGTCCAACAGGATGATAATCAAAAAAAATAAAGAGGCGCCAATAAGCGCACCCCTGTAATTGGCGATAGTGTAGAAACCACTTTGCTCAACAAAGACCGGTACAATTTCGCCCGAAATTTTGCTTTCAGCTTCTTTCACTGCCACTTTGATGCGTTCAAAGTCTTGATCAGTAAATCGTTTTTGGATGGACATGATAAGAGAATTGGTTAATAGAATCAAAGATACTGCTTCAAAGGCACAAATTCTTTTTTTGGCTGGCAGACATTTCAGCGTATCTTTTGAGAGAACAGGTATCCATCATCGCCAGTTTAAAATGATAAGAGTATTAACTTTGCCCGAATCTGAAATGATGCCATGAGCCTTACCGCACTTCATCAATTTCGCCACTACGCTCAGGAAGGTCGCTGGAAAGAAATCGCCACCCTCTTCAATGAATCGATCCAACTCAGGCAAGTGGGGGCAACCGTCGATCTAACCAACCCCCTCAGGCCGATGGTCTTTATCAAAGAGGTCAGCGAAGTCCATCGCGGCGGGATTGGAGGGGCGGCCGTAAATGGAGGAGTCATTGCGATGCTGGTGGACCTGGCCGTTGGTTTACTTGGGTTAACTTATTTTAATGAAGGCATGACCGCCACATCGCACCTTTCGATTCACTTTGCAAAACCCCTGATGGCAAATCAAGTCATTTTGGAAGCTGAGATAACCGAAGTCATCGGCAACCGGATTTTTGGAAAGGTAAACGTGATGAATGAGAAAAGAGAAATCTGCACGGTTGCTTCTGGTGCTTTGGCCAAGGGAATCAAGGTCTGATCAGATCACTTTCGCCCTCCACTTTCCGGATTTCATATAGGAAAACCCCATTGAGAACATCGAGATCCAGTACACCCATTCGGAGCCCCATCCCCAGGTGATGGGAAGGTTCCAATATTCCAGCACGGCATACACATAAATAACGTAAATGACGATGGTGACGGCCTCAATCGTCAGATTGACGTTCGTATTACCGGTTCCGGTGACTGCGTTAAGCCAGATCGTCCCAAACGACATCATCATCAGCGCCAATGAAACGATTCGTACAACAGGTATTGCTTCCGCAATAAAAGCATCACCCTGACCATAGAAGGAAAGAAACCACTCCGGCCACACATTGAGAAGGACGAATAATAAAGTTGAGATTCCCAGGCTGAGCCGTACAACGCGACGGATCAGCGGCAATACCTCGTCATGTTTTCCCTGGCCGATCACGTTACTCACCATGCTATTGGTGGTGGAAGCAAAGGCCCAGCAGAAGACGCCGAATAATCCAAAGATATTTCGCATGGTGTTGGAGATAGCCAGCGCGCGTTCACCATGATGTTCAACCAAAATATAAAAGTATTCCCAGCTAATGATGCTGATCGCGTATTGTGCAATCAACGGTGACGATTGAACAAGTATTAATTTAGTTACGGAAGCATCCCAGGTAATGGATTCAAAAAGTGCGAGCGACCTGTTTATTCCCTTGAGGTGAATTACTGCGTAGATCACGAGCAAACCGGCGGCTTCGGCGATGATGGAAGCATAAGCGGCGCCATTGAATCCTAACTCCGGGAAACCGAAGTGTCCATAAATCAAGCTATAGTCAAGAAAAATATTGGCAGCCGCCTCTGCGAGGGTACCCCACACCAAGAGCTTCGTTTGGTTAGTGCCCACGAGCAGGGCGTTGCGCATCGTATAGAGATAGAGGAGAGGCAGACCCCAGATGCGAATAAGAAGAAAGTCGATCGTCTGGTTGGCGGTAGCCTGATGGTGAATGGTGCTTCGCAGAACGAGGGGTGCCAGCGCATAGGTGAGTACAATTCCAATCGCGGCAACGGCCAAAGCGATCCAGATACCGTGAAAAAACAAAGTGCCGATTTCCTTAGGACGGTTTTGCCCTGCTCTCCGGGCGATGAGCGACTGGAGTCCATTATTTAAACCATTTCCGATGACTGCAAAAATGAGATAATATACGCCGGTAATTCCTGCGCTTGCCAATTCCTGTTCACCCAATCCTCCAAGAAAAATATTGTTCGTGATGAAATTGATCTGTGGCACTAACATGGCAAGCGAGATCGGCAGTGCCATTCCCAGGATCTGACGATAACCGGTTTGAATCCGTAAGTCCACGATTTGGAAATAAAAAGGCCCCGAAGTTAATACTCCGGGGCAAAAATTTCACAAAAAATTATAAAGGGACTTTTGATCCCCTGGGAACAATCAAATTTCAGGACTCAGAACTACGCTGCTTTTGACAGCTTGTCTTCTTTTACCTTGTTTGTCCTCACTTCTTTGGATTCCAAATCAAACCACTTCACTTCGACCAGGTTCGATTTGAGGTACTTCAGCACTTCCATCACCTTCCCATCGATCTTGCTGCGTACTCGCTCGCCTTTTCTAAACAATCGTCTCATCAGTCTATCAGTTAAATTACATTCTGATCGCGTAAATGTATTCCCGGGGATAATCCTCGTAAATACCGGAAAACGTTACCAAGTCTCCAGCTTTCTTCTTTTTCAGGTACTCATTGAGTTCCCTGGCCGACTTCACGGCGATGTCATCAACGTGCGTAATGATAAATCCTTCATGCATGTCGGTGTACCGGGTGAGCTTGCCGTTTTCGAGCGACTTTACTTTTACACCCGTGCTCAGGTCCAGTTTTTTCAACGTTTTCACATCAACGTCTTCCAACACCATCCCCAGCGATGCAACGGCATCTTTTTCCTCGCGTTTAACGGTGCCCATTTTGCCCTCGCGGTTTTTCAGGGTCACCGGAATCACCACCGTCTTCCCCCTGCGATTGACCGTAACCATGACTTTATCGCCCGGCCGCTTGCGGCCAATATACTCAATGAGGGCTGAGCTTGATTTGATCGGTGCTTCATCCAGTTTCACGACAACGTCCCCCTTTTGGATACCCGCTTCTTTTGCTGCGCTTTTTGCCATGTCACCAAAACCATCCACGTAGGCACCTTCGTTTAGCGCAAGCTCTTCCTCTTTGGCAAGTTCGCTGTTCACACTGCGAACCTGAATCCCAAGCCAGCCGCGTTGTACCGCACCGAAAGTGATGAGGTCTTCAACGACCTTGCTCACAATATTGGATGGTACCGCAAAACCATAACCTGAATAAGAGCCCGTTGGGCTCGCAATGGCTGTATTGATTCCAATTAATCCACCGTTCAGGTTTACCAGGGCCCCTCCGCTGTTACCGGGATTGATCGCCGCATCGGTTTGTATGAAGGATTCGATCGCGGTGTTGCTGGTTCTCTGCCCTTCCCGGTTATTGGTGTTGATGATATTGATGTTTCGTCCTTTAGCGCTAATGATCCCAGCGGTTACTGTGGAGTTGAGGTTGAAAGGATTCCCAACGGCAAGCACCCATTGACCCACCTTTGATTCGTCTGAATTGACAAAGGACAAGTAAGGTAACTCTTTTTGATTGATTTTGATCAGTGCAATATCGGTATCTGGATCGGCACCGATTACCTCGGCTTTAAAGGTGCGGTTGTCCGGCAACGTCACTTCCACGACGTCGGCGCCTTGCACCACGTGATTATTGGTGGCAATATACCCGTCGGCATTGATGATAACGCCCGAACCGGCGCTCTGGCTTGGTCCTCGTTGGCCCGGGTCCGGTCCAAAAAAGAACTGCAGCGGGTCATTCGATTCTCGTCCAACCGTGTTGTCCGTTGACGTGGAACGGATATGTACAACGGCCTTTGTAACCAATTCTGCGGTAGCCGTAAAATCCAATGGTACTGGCTGCCCGTTTTCATTGACCGTATAGGCGACCGTGTTGGCCGGAATGCCGGAGACATGTTCAATTCGAACGCCTTCTTTTTTATTTTCCCCCCACCACTGATAAGCGGTGATTGTGCATACGCTGCCCATCACCGCAGCTAAGAAAAGTTTACCGAATTGCTTCATAACTTATAAAGAGTTTTTTGTTAAACAATTGATTCGAACCAGTGCGATTTCCTGAAAACAAAACGTGTGCCTTTCTGTGTTTTTTACGCTTCTTTTCAACGCCTTCAGCCTCTGAATATTCGAGGTAAAGCTTAATACGAAATAATAAGGATTTTGGTTCCAGTCAAGGCAGGGGGGACCGCCAAAATGCCATGTGGAGCCGTCATTTTTTCATCAATTCTCCCTTTTTGTATTCGTATTCAATGGTTTTCTTGCCTTTACGGTCATACCAGCGGGAAATGCCATCCCGGGTACCGTTTTTATAGGAACCTTCCTCCATCAGGGTGCCATTGTCATAATAGATGCTCACTGTTCCCTCCAGCATATCATTTTGATAAGAACGTACCTCCCTCTTGGCGGAGTAATAGTACTCAACATATTCTCCATCCCGGAGGTTGTTGTGGTACAGTATGCGCTTGATAAATTGGCCGGTATTGGTGAATTCAAGATACCACCCTTCCTTTTTTCCGTTGACAAAAGGCGTTACGCTCTTCACCGTTCCAGTGGGAGTAAATTCTGTCCAGGCACCTTCTCTCTGCCTATTGACGAGTGTTCCCTGCAGTGACAGAACGCCTTGGGCATCCCGGACCGTGAGTTTTTCCATTTGCGGGTTGTCGGCAAATTTTTCAATGACTGCTCCGGCGGGAATATCAAGAGAATCCGCTTCGATGGGCGCGACGACTTCATTTTCGTGCGTAGCAGGACGGGAACACCCCGCAATCCAAAAAAGTGAAAGAATCCAAAAAATAACAGACCTCATGGTTCAGCAACTTAAGGCGACAAATATATTAACTAACTTTACTTGAAATCAAGAGGTCCAGGAATGAAAAAATCATGCCTAGTGGGACTCTTTCTTCTTTTTATTGCCTGCCGGTGCCCAGCAAAAAGAATTTGGCTGGCTTTTGGGCGACTGGAAAATGAGGGGGAAAAGCAAATTTGAAACCGGGAAAATGTCAGCGGATCAAAAATTTCTTCAGGGCCGCTCGTTTAAAGTAACGGGAACAGATACCCTTGTTACCTATTTTTTTGAAAAGATAAAATAGCCGGCCAATTCAATTCATGCAAATTTCAGGTACGGTAATTCTCAAGAAAGGCAAGGAAGGTTCTGTCAAGCGCTTTCACCCCTGGATATTTTCCGGAGCCATTCAGACCCTGGATGGAAATGCGGCCGATGGGGATTGGGTAAAGGTCACCGATTCGTCGAACCGGGTTTTGGGATTTGGACACTATCAAAAAGGGACGATCACTGTGCGTGTGATTTCTTTCTCAGTAGAACTGCAGATGGAAAAGATTTGGGCGCAGAAGATTTTGGCAGCCTACCAGCAACGAATTGCGACGGGTGTCATATCAGCCTACACGAATGCATTCCGGCTTGTTCATGGCGAGGGTGACGGACTTCCTGGATTAGTGATTGATGTGTACAACGGCGTGGCTGTGATGCAAGCGCATTCGGTGGGCATGCACTGCGACCGGTTGGCTATCGCGGCCGCGGTGAAAGAAATTCTGGGCGGTTCGATTTCGGCCGTCTATTACAAAAGCCTGGCGAGCCTGCCGGGTAAGACCAAAAATGAATATCTCCTCGGAATGGCCGCGGCCCCGCATGTCATTCTAGAACATGGCAATAAATTTTATGTGGACTGGGAAGAGGGACAGAAGACCGGATTTTTTTTAGATCAACGCGAAAACCGGAGACTGCTGGGCGAAATGAGCGTCGCAAAAACGGTACTCAATGCATTTTGTTACACGGGCGGTTTTTCGGTATACGCACTACACGCGGGAGCAAAACTTGTTCATTCTGTAGATGCATCCGAAAAAGCAATCGACCTGGCCCGAAAAAATATTGAACTAAATGGATTCCACGCCGATGAACATCCTGGTTTTGTCGCCGATACTTTTGATTTTTTCAAAGGCAAAAAGGATCAATACGACATGATCATTCTTGATCCGCCGGCCTTCGCCAAGCACAAAGAAGCGAAACACCAAGCCATGAAAGGATACCAGCGCCTTAACGCAGAAGCGATGCGAATCATCAGATCGGGAGGAATTATTTTTACATTCTCATGTTCCCAGGTGGTGGACCGCCAACTTTTTTATGACACAGTGGTATCAGCCGCCATTCAAGCCGGGCGTGAGATCAATGTGCTGCACCATCTCTCCCAACCTGCCGATCATCCGGTCTCGATTTTCCATCCGGAGGGAGAATACCTGAAGGGACTGGTACTTTACGTAAACTAGATTACCCAACCACAACCTACTTTGGCAAGGCGGTCGCAGGTTCGGGATGTTTTGCGTAGCGTTCAAAAAACTCGATGACTCTCAATAGATGGTCCATCATCCTCCCGGGATTGCCGCTGCGGGTGAGTTCATGACCTTCTTTCGGGTAGCGTATGTATTCCACGGGCTTGTTAAGAATCTTTAAACTCTTATACAACATCTCCGATTGAATTACCCCGGTGCGCAGGTCCTGGTCTCCATGAATGAGCAGCAGCGGTGTGTTGATATTGTTAACAAACGTATAGGGAGAATTGGCATTCAAAAGAGCGCGCGTTTCTTTGTCCCAGGGGTAACCGCCAAAATGATCAGGGATTAATCTCCAGGCATTTCCCTCGCCCATGAACGTGGTAAGATCGTATACGCCGCGCTGCGCGTTGGCTGCCTTGAACCGGTTGTCATGGCCTACAATCCAGGCCACCATGTAGCCGGCATAACTTCCCCCTTCCACAAAAAGCTGATCTTTGTCAATCCAGGAATTGCTCTTCACCGCTTCATCCAGGGAAGCCAGGATGTCAGCGGCCGGCCCGGTGCCCCAATCTTTGAAGTTTCCCTTCTTGAACTTATCGCCATAGCCGCCACTACCGCGTGGATTGCAGTAGACAACGCCGTAGCCCCAACTGTTTTCCAGCTGATATTCATGCCACATGGAAAATATGCCGGGGCCCCACATGGCCGACGGACCGCCGTGAATGTTCAGGATCGTAGGATACATTCCGGCTTTTTTGCCTGCCGGTTCCATGACCCAATACTGAATTTTAGTACCATCCGCCCGATCGAACCAATATTCTTTTGGCGTAACGATGGTTTTGTCTTTCACCCAGTTCTCATTCAGTTTGGTGAGTTGCCTTGTTGTTTTATCTTTTTGATTGAGCAGGTAAACTTCCCATGGATTTTTTGTCTCGGTAAGTGCATAAACCACTTTATCACCCTGCAGGTCAAAATCGTTGACCCCATTGTTGTTGCCTAGAATTTTGTTCACCGGTCCGCCTTTTGCAGCCACGCTAAAAATAGGAATGCTCCCCTCTGTTTGTGCTGCAAAATAGATCGCCTTGCTGTCTGACGACCACACGGCTCCGCTGACATCACGGTCAAAGGCAGCAGTGAGCACCGTCGGCTTACCTGCGGTGGCCGACACAACAGCCAGCTGGTTTTGAGTGGCGTGACGGTTTTGAACCGGTTCTGCGTAAAAGAGAATTTGTGTTCCATCTGGTGAGTACGATGCGTTGGAGATATTGTAGCCTGGCCACGTCAAGAATTCCTTTGCTGTTTTTGTGACCGGATCAATGATCCACAAGTCATTGTCTTGCGCTACATCTGGCGAAACGGCATACTTCCTGGAATGGCAAATAATGATTTTGCCATCCGGTGACCATTCACCACCCAGAAAATCCTGAAATCCGCTGGTGAGTTGAACTGCTTTTTCATCGGTGCCAACCGACTTCAGAAAAAGATGGGAAAATTCTTGTTCGGGTTGCAGGTTCAGTTCGCCCTGCAAATCCTGACGGGTGAGGACACGAGGATTATTGTCACTCGTATTTTTTGCAAGCCACGCGCGGACTTCGTCAACGTTGCCATCAGGGCTGTTCGCCACCTTCTTTTTTTCATCGTCTTTCAGTATTTTCCAATTTGGCTCATCACCCTGTTTGCGGCCCGGCCGATCGTAAGTCCAGGTAACAGGGCCCTCAATGGCACGGAAAGGGATGGAGGAGGTGTACAAGATCTTTTTTCCGTCGGGTGACCAGCGTGGACTGGCGGCTCCGAACTCAGCTTTTGTCACAGAAAAGGCTTCACCGCCGGTGAGCGGCAAGATCCAAACCTGTGACTTTTCTCCATCGTTGCGCACAAAGGCGAGTTGCTTTCCATCCGGCGACCAGGCGGGTTGCCCATCATTTTTGTCACCAAAAGTGAGTTGGTTCGGTTCCGCATTGTTAGTCAAGTCCAACAAGTAAAGATGACGGGTGTAGTAATACTCATTTTCATTTTTAACCGCTTTGCGGGTAACGATCATGACGGCCTTGTTTCCGTCTGGCGAGATCTGGATTTGATTGGCTGTTGCAATTTTCATCAAATCGGAGGCAACAATTGGTTTCTTCGCTTGCCCAAGTACAAAGAGTGGAATGGCAAAAAGCAGCATTAAAAAGCCAGCGCGTTTCATAACAGGATCATTTTGATTTCAAACACAGCGAAATGATGGTATGACCAGATCTATAATTAGTTTTTACTTGGAATCGGAGGAGGCCCCTCGGGAATATATGATTTGTAAACGTGCCCGCCCCTGCGTTGCTCAAACTCGGCACGAACCTCTCTTCTCAGGGTTTCACTCTCGAACAAATCGACCATGGTCATGCCAAGCGCTTTTGCCGAGAACAGCATGCCTTTGTGTCCGATAGACATACCCGCACAAGCAACTACGGCCCACCCGTGCCATGCGGTATGAGCTGGAGCGGTTGTTGTCACCAGCGTAATCTCCGGTACGATCCAACTGATGTCGCCCACATCGGTGGACCCTCCTTCAGGATCTTTCTCCGTTTCTTTGAGGGGGTAGATCTTTCCATCCAATCCCGTTTGCTCACCGCCGCTTACTTCCTGGATTTTTTTTGCAAAGGCGGTTTCTTCCGGTGTGTAATTAATAGGGCCGATGAATTCAAGATTTCTTTGTAATGCTTCAGCACCCTTGCGATTTACCAGCATTTCATAATCACCCGTTTGTACGGTAATCTTGGATTCCACACCGGCGATGATGCCAGCACCTCTGGCAATTTCTTTGACCCTCGAAAAAACTTCGTCTACGCCAGCGCGCTTGGAATCACGGACCCACATCCAGACTTTAGCATATTCGGGTACTACGTTGGGAACATCGCCGCCGGCAACAATCACATAGTGCATGCGCACACTCGGGCGTACATGCTCTCGCAACATGTTTACTCCATCGGTAAATGCTTCCAGGCCGTCGACAGCACTTCTTCCATTCCATGGATCAGCGGCAGCATGAGCGGCTTTACCTTTAAACTCTACAATAAAGTCCACCATAGCCTGGGAGCTTTGGGTGCTGGCGGCCGTCTCTGCGGCCGGATGCCAGTCGAGGCATACATCAAGGTCACTGAAAAGCCCGTCCCGGGCCATATAGATTTTTCCGCCGACGGATTCTTCTGCCGGGGTTCCATAAAACCGTATGGTGCCTTTAATTTTTCCTAGTTGCATTAGCTCCTTGACGGCCACAGCCGCAGCCAGACTGCCAACGCCAAACAAATTATGCCCACATCCATGCCCCGGTGCCCCGGTTGTCAGGGCCTCCTTCGTTGGCAATGCCTTTTGAGAAATGCCAGGAAGCGCATCGTATTCGCCCATTATTCCAATCACCGGTTTGCCCGAACCAAATTCCGCCGTGAACGCAGTTGGCATTCCTGCTACACCACGCTTGACGTTGAATCCCTGCGACTCGGCATAGTCGGCCAATGCTTTGGATGATTTGTTTTCTTTCAGCGCCGTCTCGGCAAAGGACCATACCTGATCGCTTAATTCTATGAATTCAGCCTGACGCTTCTCCACGGATTGGATAACTGATTCTTTACTTGTGTTAATTTTTTTTGATTTGACTTGGGCGACTGCAATGCTGGTTAACGACAGAAAAAGGAGAATGAGTTTTTTTTGCATGAGTAGTGGGTTGAATACACAAGGATAATGGTTGAGTTTCTAAGGTAAAAAAATTTTCTTATGAAAGAGCAGGGATTCTCCAGCCTTTGTGACGAACGGAACAATGGAAGACGACAAGGGGTCAGAGTATTCCCTGCGCCTGCATGGCCTTGGCTACTTTTAGAAATCCTGCGATATTCGCCCCGGCCATATAGTTGCCAGGTTGCCCAAACTCTTTCGCAGCCGCAAGACACACATCATGGATATTCTTCATGATGCCCTGAAGTTTTGCATCAACTTCTTCCCGTGTCCAATTGGAGCCCATGTAATTTTGGGTCATTTCCAAACCGGATGTAGCCACACCGCCTGCATTGGATGCTTTGCCGGGAGCGTATAGCACCCCATTGTTGATAAGAATGCTGATGGCATCCGGACTCGTGGGCATGTTGGCGCCTTCCGCCAGGAGTTTGAGTCTGTTTTTCACAAGGATATCGGCATCCTTGGCAATGATCTCATTTTGTGTTGCACAAGGAAATGCACAATCGGCCTTCATTGTCCAAATCGGATTCTCCCCGGACTTGGTATCAATCTCTTTGTACACGGAGTCTTTAAACTGATCGGCGTATTCGCTGATCCGGCCTCTCCGGTTGTTCTTCAATTCTTTGAGAAATTCGAGCCTTTCCTTTGTAATGCCGGATTCATCATAGATAAATCCATTGGAATCGGATGCGGTTAGGGCTTTGCCTCCAAGATCTATTATTTTTTCAATAGCATATTGTGCCACATTCCCCGATCCGGAAACCAAACATCTTTTCCCGCGAATTGAACTTCCTGAATTTTGTAACATGTTTTCGGCAAAGTAAATAAGGCCATACCCGGTCGCCTCAGTGCGGATCAGACTGCCGCCCCAACCAATTCCCTTGCCGGTAAGGACTCCGGAGAATTCATTGTTAATTTTTTTGTAGGCGCCGAAAAGATATCCGATCTCCCTTCCCCCCACGCCGATATCCCCAGCGGGAACATCCAGCCGGTGACCGATATGCTTTGCCAATTCCCCCATAAACCCCTGGCAGAATCTCATCACCTCCCCATCGCTTTTTCCTTTTGGATCAAAATCGGAACCACCCTTTCCGCCACCCATCGGTATCCCGGTGAGCGCATTTTTAAAGACTTGTTCAAAAGCCAAGAATTTCAAAACACTCGGTGTCACAGATGGATGAAAGCGCAACCCGCCCTTGTAGGGTCCGATCGCACTGTTCATTTGCACCCGATATCCGCGGTTCACCTGCACATGGCCCTTATCATCCACCCAGGTAACCCGGAAGGAAATCAAACGTTCCGGCTCAAGCATGCGATCCAATAATTTCAGCCGCACATATTCAGGGTTCTTTTCCAGGACAGGAAGAACCGAAATGATCACTTCTTCAGCCGCCTGCACGAACTCGGGCTCATGCGGGTTGCGTTGTTTTACTTTTTCGAGAATCGCTTGGTGGTCCATACTTCGAATGGGAATGGTTGTGTGGCTGTTGATTCCAGTCCCAAGTTAGTAGAAGTATTAGGATTGCAAATGATTGAATTACCTCAGGTAAGAAGATATTTGTTTTGCAGATAAGCATAGGTCCAGGTGCCAAAGATGGCTGCCAGCAACGTGGCGAAGGTCACCAAAACTCCTGAACCGATTTGGGCATAGAGCGGACCCGGACAAGCACCGGTGAGCGCCCAACCGAAACCAAAGATCAGGCTTCCAATGATCACCCCCGGATGAAATGCTTTCTCTGGCATTTCAACGGGTTCGCCTTCCCAGGTTTTAAGATGCAACTTTCGAATCAGCAGGAGGGTCAGCGCTCCGGCGGGAATCGCCGTCATAAAAATGCCAAACATGTGAAAGCTTTCAAACCGGAACATCTCCTGGATGCGAAACCACGAAATCGCTTCTCCCTTGGTAAGGACAACGCCAAAGAAAATTCCAACCAATAAGTATTTAAGATTTTTCATAGGTCAAGGATAAATGGAAGTACGAAATGACTGAACAAGATGCCGCCGGCAAAGAAGGAAGCCGTTGCCAGCAGCGACGGCCATTGCAAAGCAGACAGGCCGGTAATGCCATGACCGGATGTACAGCCGCGCGCATAGCGAGTTCCAAATCCAACTAAAAATCCTCCGACAATCATCAACAGAAACCCTTTCAGCGTTACAAGCGCTGACCAGTTGAAGAGTTCCTGCGGCATAAGGCCGTGGAGGTCCGTGAGACCGCGTGATTGGAGATAAGCCGAGGTGCTGGAAGAAATGGCCACCGCAGCTGGATTGGCGAATACCACACCGCCCAAAAACCCGCCGATCAATACGCCGGCTACAAAGATCAGATTCCAGCTCTCTTTTTTCCAGTCGTAATTGAGTAACGGAAGCTTGGAGGGAATGCATGCCGCACAAATCTGACGAAGGGTGGAGGAGACGCCTAATTTCTTATTGCCCATTAACAGCAACAAGGGGACTGTGAGTCCAATCAATGGTCCTGCAACATACCAGGGCCACGGTTTGTAGAGAAAATCCATAATTAGTTGTTCATTTGCAGGTTCAAAATTAGCATTAATCTACAAAACGAATAGATTTAATGGTTTTGAATGAAATTAACGGAATATCCATGAGAAACGAACAAAAAACGATCGCCATCATAGGCGGGGGCAATCTGGGCGCCGCGGTTGCCGAAGGACTTATCAAAAGTCATTTTGCAAAACCTGATCAAATTACGGTTACGAGAAGAAACCTCACACCCCTTCATGCGCTGGCGAACCAAGGTGTCCACATCACGGACAACAATAAGGACGCGATTGAGAAAAGTGATGTGATTATACTGGCCTTAAAACCATACAACGTAAAGGAAGTAGTAGAGGGGTTAAAAAAAAGTTTTAATCCAGCCAGGCACATTGTCATCAGCGTCGTTACCGGAATTTATCTCAAAGAGTTAAGCTCCATAGTAGATCATGGTGTGCCGGTGTTTCGCGCCATGCCGAACACGGCCATCGCCATTCAGGAATCCATCACGTGCCTTTGCCACCAGGGTGCATCGGAATCACAGGTTCAATATGTCACCGATCTGTTTGATAATCTTGGAATTACGGTATCGATTGATGAAAAATTGATGGATGCGGCTACCGTGCTGGGCGCTTGCGGCATTGCCTATGCACTCCGGTTTATAAGAGCGGCCACCCAAGGAGGAATTGAAATCGGCTTTGATGCAAAAACGGCAAGTCTTATTGCAGCGCAGACCGTAAAAGGGGCTGCCGAATTATTGCTGAAGGGCAACCGTCATCCGGAAGAAGAAATTGATAAAGTAACTACACCCAAAGGATGCACGATAGCCGGGTTGAATGAAATGGAACACCGCGGATTCAGTTCCTCCCTGATCAAGGGGATCAGTGCGTCATTTAACAAGATTGCGTCGTAAAAATTCGCAAATCGCCGTTCGCAATTCACCAATCGCAATTCTGCACAATCCCTGAAGAAATATCCAGTCGTGTCGATCGCAAGCTAGGGACTCCTCGGTTGAATAAGCTTGGCAACAAGTCCGGTCCAGCCGGTTTGATGGGAAGCGCCAAGCCCTCTTCCAGTGTCGCCGTGAAAGTACTCGTGAAAGAGTATGTAATCGCGAAAGTTAGGATCGCTCTGGATTTTTTGGTTTTGTCCAAAAACGGGTCTCCGCTCATCCTTTCCTTTCAGAAAAATAGAAATCATTCGTTCCGACAGGTCGCGCGCAATTTCTTTCAGGGTAAGCATTTTGCCTGAACCGGTTGGATGCTCCACTTTAAAATCATCGCCGTAGTAATGATAAAAACGCTGCAGCGATTCGATAATCAGGAAATTGACAGGAAACCAAACGGGTCCGCGCCAGTTGGAATTGCCTCCAAACATGGAGGAATCACTTTCGCCTGGCACATACCGGACCTTAAATTCAGTTCCATCGACATAAAACTGATAGGGGTTCTCTAAGTGATATTTTGACAATGCCCTTATCCCATGATCGGATAGGAATTCCTTTTCGTCCAGCATGCGTTTGAGCAACCTCGTCATGCGATGGCCCCTCAGCAGGGAAAGTAAATGGCTTTCACCTTTGCCGGGCTCAATCCATCGGGAAATCAACCCAGCGAGGTCAGGTCGGTTGTTCAAAAACCAATCAGCCCTGGCTGCAAATTCAGGCATCGCATCATATAATTCCTTGTCCAGGACCTCAACCGCAAAGAGCGGAATCAAACCCACCATAGAGCGCACTTTCAATTTTGTGCGATGCTGGTCACTTGTAAACAACACATCATAGAAAAATTCATCTTCGTCATCCCAGAGATTAATGCCTTCATTGCCCACATTGGCCATCGCACCGGCGATGAAGAGGAAGTGTTCAAAAAACTTGGTGGCCAGACTTTGGTAGGTTGGGTTTTCTTTCGCCAACTCCAACGCAATACGAAGCATATTGAGGGTGAACATCGCCATCCAACTCGTGCCATCCGACTGCTCAATATGCCCGCCGGTGGGAAATGCGGCATTGCGGTCAAAAACGCCTATGTTGTCCATCCCCAAAAAGCCA
>JBGPGZ010000042.1:0-15559 GCA_041484175.1 Cyclobacteriaceae bacterium
CTTTAAAGACAAAGTGAATACTCCGTATTCGGCCAGCGAGCCCGAAAAATTTCTTTCAGCCAGGAGCCTTGAACGCAGGGTCAAACAAAAAATTGATATTGTCCCGGAGGACCTGCCGGTCGACCCCGCCAACGTTAACCTGGTGAAAAATGCCGGAGCAAAGACCTTTTTTACTTCGCGTTGGATGAATTGCCTTTTGGTTGAGGCGGATTTGGCAACCGTGCAACAAATTCAATTACTCCCACAAGTGTCAAAGATTGTTTTGGCGGCACCCGGAGAAAAGTTGGCGGGAGGTCGCATTAAAAAAATAAGAAAAAGAACCAGCCCTGAAAATTCCGGGGCCACCGGAGTGCAATTGGAACAGCTGGGTTTGGACCGTATGCAGGATGAAGGATATCATGGCGAAAATAAATTCGTCGCCGTGTTCGACTCGGGCTTTCAGGGTGTCGACGCAGCAACGCCCTTTCAATCCATTTTTCTGGATGGGCGTTTGAAGTACTCCTTTGACTTTGTTGGAAACAGCGGCAATGTTTATCAGTACGACAATCACGGGACCGAAGTATTTTCCGTCATCGGTGCAAAGGTTGCTGGCGCATTTACAGGTGGTGCGTATGGGGCCGATTTTTTTCTGGCGGTTACCGAAGATGCATCGAGCGAATACCGGGTAGAGGAGTACAATTGGCTCTTTGCCGCAGAGAAGGCCGACAGTGCCGGAGTAGACATCATTAGCACCTCGCTTGGATACAACGAATTTGATGACCCATCAATGAACTATACTGCCAGCAGCCTGGACGGCAAAACGGCTGTCATTACACAGGCTGCAACCATGGCGATGCAAAAAGGCATGATTGTGGTGTGCAGCGCAGGCAATGAAGGCAGCAACTCATGGCATTTTATTACGGCCCCGGCAGATGCGAATGGGATCCTTTCCATCGGGGGCGTTGACAGTCAAGGGCTACGCGCTCCGTTTAGTTCGGTGGGGCCAACGGCCGACAACCGCATTAAACCGGATGTCATGGCGCTCGGCCTGGGCAGCGCCGTCGTCAAACCCAATGGAGCGATTGCAAGCGACAATGGAACTTCCTTTGCTTGTCCATTGGTGGCGAGCCTGGCCGCCGGGGTATGGCAAGCGTATCCGCTGCTCACGTCAAAGGAAGTTTATGAAGCAATTGTAATGTCGGCAGATCAGGCTCACAACCCTGATAATTTAAAGGGATATGGTTTACCCAATTTTGGGGCTATAAAAAATTTCCTGGAAGCATCCGAAATAAACGACATCATGACGATCCATCCCAATCCGGTTTCTAATTCAACTGTCAGCGTAACGTTAAAAAGGCCAATGGATGAGCCGCTTACGGTTACCACGTACGACCGGCTTGGCAGGATCTTGTCCGAATCGATCCTGACTGTAACATGGCAAAACAATCCCTTTCAAATAAGCGTCGAGGAGATGCCGGCAGGAATGTATTTTGTAAAACTGAAAAGTCAATCTATTTCGAAAGTGATCAAATTGATTAAGGTATAATCAGGTCGTCCAATGATTCCAATCCGGTAAATCAAAGTTATATTTGCCCGCATGAAGACCTTAGTAGCACCTTCCGTCCTTGCCAGTGATTTTGCAAACCTGGGCAGGGAGGTCAGGATGATCAACGAAAGCCTTGCCGACTGGATCCATATCGATGTAATGGACGGTGTTTTTGTACCCAATATTTCAATGGGCATCCCCGTGATAGAGGCGATCAAGCGCCACGCGAAAAAGCCGCTGGATGTGCACCTGATGATTGTCCATCCGGAGAACCTTGTAGATGCATTTCATAAAGCGGGGGCGGAGGTCATTTCCGTCCATATTGAAGCATGCCATCATCTCCATCGGAACATTCAGCAAATCAAATCATTGAACTGCATGGCGGGCGTGGCGGTGAATCCACATACTCCCATCAGCGAGCTTGAAAATATCATTGCCGATATAGACCTCGTATGCCTGATGTCCGTAAATCCGGGGTTTGGAGGGCAGAAGTTTATTGAGAATTCTTTTGAGAAAGTGAGACAGCTTAAGGAGTTGATTGCGCAAAAAAAATCGAATGCCCTGATAGAGATCGATGGAGGAGTTAACCAGCAAAATGCCGAACAGTTGGTCAAGGCCGGTGCCAATGTCCTGGTTGCGGGAAATTTTGTTTTCTCCTCGCCCAATCCAAAAGAGGTAATAGAGCGTCTCAAATCATTATAATTGGCAGGAATTTTGGGGCAATTTGGAAAATGGAACAGGCTATGAAGTATCGTTTGGCTCTCCTGGTCGTTTGGTTTGTGCTTTTATCCTGCGCCCGCACGGTCTCCCGAATCAGCCCGGATCAGCCGATCGATCTGAGCGGCCGGTGGAACGATACGGACTCGCGGCAGGTGGCAAATAAGATGATTGCCGAATTGTTTGGCAACCCTCAATTTAAAGACTATGCCAAAACCCTTGGCAAAAAGCCGGCGATCATCGTTGGGCAAATCCGCAACAGAACCAGCGAACACATCGATGCCGCCAACTACATCAAGAAATTCGAACTCGCTATTTATAATTCCGGGATAGCCGACCTGGTAGAGTCCGACACCTTTCGCGACCGCCTGCGTGAAGAGCGCGCGCAACAGCAGGACTTTGCCGACCCGGCGACAGTTGCGCAGTGGGGAAAAGAAGTAGGCGCGAACCTGATGCTTTTCGGAGAGATGACCTCGGAAACAGATTTGTACAACAACAAGCGGGTTGTCAACTATGTTACTACGTTGTTTCTTACCGATATGGAAACAAACAAACGCATTTGGTATGGACAGGAGGAGATTAAGAAGTTTATAAAGAACTGAGGGGAGTTAGGAGGTACGAGTCCTTAGTCTGGGTCAACCCAATGACTAATGACCAATGACTAATTACCAATTACCAATTACTAATAGCCAGCTTGCAACATGAGATATTGGTTTATCACTGTGTTAGTTCTTATTCAGTCGTGTGCTACCTACTATCAGGCTAACTATACATTCAATCAGGAATTTGAAAACGGCGACTTGAACAAGGCCCTCGTGAGCTTGCGCTCTCATACTTCGGAGGCCAACGGTAAACGCGAGTTCTTGTACAATGTCAATAACGGGCTTGTCCTTTCGCTGATGGGTCGTTACGAGGAAAGCAATGAATACCTGGAGAAGGCCTTTATTTTCGGAGAAGATTACCGGATCAACTATCTCAATGAAGCGGCTTCCTATCTTACGAATCCCAACTTTACTTCCTACAAAGGCGAGGACCATGAGCATTTGCTTTTGCTCTATTACAAGGCTTTGAATTACCTCAAGCTTAACAAAAAGGATGAGGCGCTGGTGGAATGCCGCAGACTTAACATCCGCCTGCAGCAGCTAAGTGATCGTTACAGTTCGGATAATAAATACAGACACGATGCGTTTATAAATACGCTCATGGGAATCATTTATGAGATGGATAAGGACTATAACAACGCATTTATTGCCTATCGGAATGCCTTTCAGATTTACAAAAGCGACTACCATTCCTTGTTTGGCCTGCACCCACCCGAGCAACTAAAGGAGGATTTGCTGCGCACTTCCTTTCTCAGCGGCATGACCGAGGACCTGGAGGAGTTTAAGGAGGAGTTTGGCCGGCAAGATTATCAATATCAAAAGCCGGAGGGAGGGGAGTTGATTTTTTTCTGGCACAATGGTCTTAGTCCGATCAAGGTGGAATGGGGGCTTAATTTTGTGATCAGCCGGCGAGGTAACTGGGCTGCCTTTAGCTGCCCGGAATTAGGCGTCAGCTTCCCCTTTAATATGGAAAACTACAGTGACAAGGACCGGAATTCATTGAGCAACCTCGAAGTATTCAGGGTGGCATTTCCAAAGTACGTTGAGCGGCCGGTCCATTTTGTGAAGGGAAGTATTGATCTTCCCGATGGGTCATTGCCATTGCAAATGATGGAAGACATAAACAAGATCGCCTTTAAGGCTTTGCAGGAACGAATGAATCACGAGCTAAGCAAAGCGCTCATCAGGGTGGCCTTGAAAAAAGCGACGGAATACGAAGTCAAAAAAGAGGACAAGGCCCTGGGCTCCGTGCTGGGGATGATCAATGCCATCAGCGAAAAAGCAGATACGCGAAACTGGCAAACACTTCCTCACAGTATTTATTATTGCCGGGTGCCCCTCAAAGAAGGAAAGACAACCCTGCGACTCAGCCTGACTACGGCGCAGGGTAAATCAGTCGAACATGAGTTCACCTATGAGGTAAAAAAGGGAGAGACCTTGTTCACCACCTTTAGTTCCCTCGAAAGCGGCTTCCCCAACTATGGATATTATTAAATAGGGGTTAATGATTATCTTTAAGCGACTCAATACACCCTTTTTATAACAAACGAACTCTCTGAAGTCGCTCAAAAAAATACCACCGCTGTTGCTCCTGGTGTTCCTGGGAGCCCCGGTTTGCGCGCTGGCGCAAGACGAAGAGCTCACTTTTCCGCTGGACCATTTTTATGTCGAAAGGAAAAAAAATATCCGCTCGATCTTCAAGAATTTCCGGTTTGGATTGAGTACCGGGTATGGCAATACGTATTTTAGTCACGACCTCGCCGGGTTTGCCATTTATCAACTCAAGGGCAAACAACCCCAGATTTTTAAGGCCGGCGCGGCACCTGCGATCCGGTTTACCAACTGGGTTAACACAGTCTCCTATGACTCCACCGCTGCTCAGCCCGGAAGTTTCCTGGTAAGTTCGGATACAGCAAAAATCGGATTCAAGGGAAATGCGCTGAATATCCCTTTGAAGGCAACAGTCCACTATGAATTTCTGCGTTACCGGATCGGAGGAGGATATTCCTATGAGTATATGAGCATCGGCGACCTTAATCCCACATCCTATAGCAACAAAGTCGGGCAGTTCAAGCCGGCGGGCTCCAGCGGATTTATGAAGAAATACTTTGGATCGCTTGGAGTGTCCTTTGCGCGCATCGACAATTATTTGTTTATCGCCGATGTGAATATCGGCGGGTTTAAGCCAGGGGCCAATTTCAATAAAAGCCTTGTCAAGAAAGGCGTTTATGTAAACATCGGCGTGACGGCGGAGAAGGAGCTTTCCGAATATTTCAGGATCTTTGTGCGACCCTCTTACGACATCAAAAGCTATACGCTTAGCTTGCCTGAGAGCGGCAAAACCATCAAGCACAACATCAATGCATTTTATGTAAATGTTGGAATTACCTATACGATTCCCGAGTTGCGCAAGTGTTTTCACAAGGAATGCAAAATCCAGATAAACCACGCTCACGGAAACAAAGAATACCGCAGCCGGGTGCATCCGGTCTTCAAAAAACAGAACCCGCACTACGGAGAAAACCACCCTACGCTGATCAAATACAAGGGCCGGAACAAACGGAAAATGAACCCCTATTAGGGCTGATTCCGTACCCCTTATGAAATCGTAAAAAACCTCATTTTTTAGGGCTTTTTTGCTGATTTTACGGTACATATTCAACCTATTTTAATTACCTTGCGGCGCTAAAAAATGACGTGCTGTTTCAGCAACAGCGCAGATCCCATAAATCATATAAATCGAAGCGTCCGTGGCAGAAGAAACTCCTGGTAGGCAGAACATTATCCCCATCAATATTGAAGATGAAATGAGAGGCGCGTACATCGACTACTCGATGTCGGTCATCATTTCCAGAGCGCTCCCCGACGTGCGCGACGGTTTAAAACCCGTTCATCGAAGAGTCCTTTTCGGGATGCAGGAATTAGGGGTCAATTACAATAAACCTTACAAGAAATCAGCGAGAATTGTCGGAGAGGTCCTGGGTAAGTATCACCCCCATGGTGATGCATCCGTTTATGACACGATGGTGCGGATGGCACAAGACTGGTCATTGCGTTATACCCTTGTCGACGGGCAGGGAAATTTCGGGTCCATCGACGGCGATTTTCCAGCGGCCATGCGCTATACGGAAGCGCGGCTAAAACGCATTGCCGAAGAACTGCTTGCCGACATCAACAAAGATACCGTTGACTTTCAGCCGAACTTTGACGATTCGCTGACCGAGCCTACCGTATTACCGGCCAAAGTACCAAATCTCTTAATTAACGGTTCCTCGGGTATTGCCGTTGGGATGGCTACCAACATGGCGCCCCACAACCTGAGCGAAGCCGTAGATGGCATCATCGCCTATATTGACAAGCGCGACATCACTATACAGGAGCTAATGAAGTATGTGACGGCACCCGATTTTCCAACCGGCGGGATTATTTATGGTTACAGCGGTGTGCAGGAAGCAATGCTCACCGGCCGGGGCAGGATCCTGGTTCGGGGCAAAGCCGAGATTGTCACCCAGCCAAACGGCAAGGATCAGATCGTTGTCACGGAAGTTCCTTACATGGTCAACAAGGCGGTCATGATCGAAAAGACGGCCGCCCTTATCAATGAAAAGAAAATAGAAGGCATCAGCGACCTGCGCGATGAATCGGACCGCGACGGATACCGTGTGGTTTATGACCTGAAGAAGGATGCCATCCCCAATATTGTCTTAAATAATCTCTTTAAGTATACGCAGCTACAATCCTCTTTTGGTGTAAACAATGTGGCCCTCGTGAAAGGGAGACCGCAGACGCTCAATCTGAAAGACCTGATTGTTCATTTTGTCGACCACCGGCACGAGGTGGTGGTGCGAAGGACCCGGTTTGAACTTGCAGAGGCCGAAAAGAGGGCGCATATATTGGAGGGGTATTTGATTGCCCTGGATCACCTCGATGAGGTAATCACCCTGATCCGCAACTCCAAAGATCCGGATATCGCCAAAGCCGGTTTGATCGAACGATTTGCATTGTCTGAAATTCAGGCGAAAGCTATTCTGGAGATGCGTTTACAACGCCTGACCGGGCTGGAGCGTGAAAAAATACAAAACGAGTATGCGGAAGTAAAAGCGCTGATCCATCGCCTCAGCAATATTTTAAGCGATGAGAAATTAAGAATGCAGATCATCAAGGATGAATTGCTGGAGATGAAGGAACGCTATGGCGATGGCCGCAGAACGCTGGTTGTTCACAATGATGATGACATTACCGTTGAGGATATGATTCCTGATGAAGACATGGTAATCACCATTTCCAACCAGGGATACGTAAAGCGAACGGTACTTTCGGAGTACAGAACTCAGGGCCGGGGAGGGATTGGCTCCAAAGGGGTAACAACAAAGGAAGATGATTTTACGGAACACCTTTTTATCGCAAGCGCCCATAACTATCTTTTGATCTTTACCGAATTTGGAAAGGTATATTGGAAGAAAGTGTATGAGATCCCGGAAGGAAACAAGATTTCCAAGGGAAGGGCGATTCAAAACCTGATTAACATCGAGCCGGGAGATAATGTGAGGGCTGTGATCAATTTGAAAGACCTGGAAGACGAATGGTACATCAACAACAATTTTGTTATTCTGTGTACTGAAAAAGGCATCATCAAGAAGACCTCCCTGGAGGCCTATTCAAGGCCGAGGGCAAACGGGATCACCGCCATTACCATCCATGAAGGGGACCGGTTGCTGAATGCGGCGTTAACCAACGGGATGAATCATATCGTCATTGCCAAGAGTGAAGGCAAGGCAGTGCATTTCAATGAATCGGATGTACGTCCAATGGGCAGGACCGCGGCGGGCGTACGCGGCGCTACACTCGAATCACCGGCAGACAAGGTGATCGGCATGGTATGCATTACGCGGGAAGATGCTAACTTATTGGTCGTTTCCGACAAGGGATATGGCAAACGGTCCTCTATAGAAGACTATCGCATTACGCACCGGGGAGGGAAAGGTGTGAAAACGATTAATATTACGGGCAAAACTGGCAAGCTAGTTGCAATAAAGGAAGTTGGCGACAAGGATGAGCTGATGATCATCAACAAATCCGGTATCAGCATTCGCATCAAAGTAGACCAGCTGAGGGTGATGGGCAGGGCAACCCAGGGCGTGCGGCTCATCAAGCTGAATGACGACGACGCTATTTCTTCAGTGGAAAAAATTCAGAATATGGAGGATAGCGCGCTGACAAGTGAGAATCAACTAACCAATTAAGATCAATAAACCTAAACCTAACATTTCCGATGAAAAAAATAGTAATCCTGGTGGTGTTCCTAACCCCATTTTCTCTGACAGCACAGAAGGAAATAAAACCCAGTTTACCCAAAGCGGAAAAAGCATTGCGCGCAGGAAAATTTGATGAAGCAAAGTCCATCATTGACTTAACGACCGGCAGCCAGGAATTCATGGTCGACAAGAAGGGCCAGCCATCCAAAAATGCGGCGAAGGCCTGGTATCTGAAAGCGCTTATTTATGCAGGAATAGATACGACGAAAAATGCAACTTACAAAAGCCTGACCGATGACGCATTTGCCGTGGCGAAGGAATCCTTTGACAAGTGCTATGAAATAGACAAAGGCAAGAACACTTACTTTATTACGGATGCAACCGGAGTACTCCCCCTGCTGGACGACCAGGTGAAAAGGATTTTCGGGCAAGCCTATCTGAACAAAGCGGTAAAGTCATACCAGGAGGACAAAAACTTCAAGAAAGCATTTGCCGAGATTCAGCACACGGTATATTTTGTCCCCGGAGACACGACCATGTTGTTGAATGCCGGCGTTTATTTCGGGCCCGCCGCTGAAGAGTATGATAAATCGTTGGACTATATCGCCCAATACCTGGCCGCCGGCGGAAAAAACCAGGATGCATATATTCAGTTGATAGCGATTTATTATGAAAAGAAGAAGGACTTTGAAAAAGTGCTTCAGGTTGTAAGCGAGGCCCGGGCCAAGTTTCCAGGTAACAGCGAGTTCCCAAAATACGAACTCAATATTTACCTGACGCAAAAGAAATATGACATGGCCCGCAAGACGGTTGAAAGTGTCCTGAAAGCGAACCCTGAAGACAAAGAAAGTTATTATTTGCTGGGAGGATTAAATGCAGAACTGGGGAAAGTTGATTCTGCCAAGATCGCCTATCAAAAGGCCGTCGACCTGGATCCTAAATACTTTGATGCACAACTGGATTTGGCAAAGTTGTATTATATCGATGCTAAAAAGATAAAGTCGGAACGCGATAAGCTTGGAATATCACAAGCGGACATCAAAAAAAGACAAGAATTGTTTAACGAACTGCAAAAGAAATATCAGGTAGCCCTTCCTCATTGGGAAAAGGCTGAAAAGATAAATCCCGATGATGAAACCGTGCTGTATACCCTTTCAGAAATATACACGAGCCTGGTAATGGATGACAAAGCCGAGATCATCCGGAAGAAGATGAAGAAATTGGGTTATATCGATTAGTTAAGAACGAATCAACAACAGAAGGCTGATCGGGGAGAACCTGGTCGGTCTTTTTTTTTGCCAATTTGCGTTTAAACAATTTTGGTTAATGTCTTGTTGCCACAGATTGCACGGATAGGGCACAGAATGAGTAGTTGACCTTCCGTGTTAATCTGTGCAATCCGTGGCTGCATTTATGCAAATTGATTAAATTACATCTGAACAAAATGATCTCCTTATGAAGCTAGTATTGAATTTTATTTTCCTTGTCATACTTGCCCCCGCCTGGGCGCAGGAGTTGGTGGATACCCGTCAGCGGGAAATAGTATTTAGTTCGGTCAACGTCATTCCCATGGATCGCGAGCGCGTTCTTGAAAATCAGGATGTCGTTATCAAGAACGGAAAGATTGCTGCGCTGGGCGAATCCAAAAAAGTGAAGTACGACAAAAGTGCGCTGGTGATCGATGCAAAAGGAAAATACCTGATCCCCGGTCTGGCGGAAATGCACGCGCACGTACCGCCCGTAGACGACCTGGCACCGATGAAAGAAGTTCTCATTTTATATGCGGCCAATGGAATCACGACCATCCGTGGAATGCTAGGCCATCCAAGACATCTCGAACTTCGCAGCAAGATTCAAAGCGGCGAGATTCTGGGGCCCCGACTTTATACATCGGGTCCATCGCTCAACGGCACCAGCGTGAAAACGGCGGAAGGAGGAGCGGCCATGGTGCGCGAACAAAAGGCGGCGGGATATGATTTCCTGAAGCTGCACCCCGGCCTGACGCTGGATAACTTCAATGCCATTGTAAAAACGGCCAAGGAAGTAAACATTCCTTTTGCAGGACATGTGTCGTGGGACGTTGGAATTTGGCGCGCCATTGATGCGGGCTATGCATCGATTGATCACCTTGATGGTTTCATCGAAGGCATGGTACCGGGCATCGAGACCTTGACGCAGGAGCAAGTCGGCTTTGTTGGGCTATATGTTGCCGGCAGGGCGGACGCCACGCAAATCCCCAAGCTGGTAAAAGGTCTCCGCGATCATCACATTTGGGCCGTGCCCACGCAAGCGCTTGCAGAGCGGTGGCTTTCTGCCGACAAAACCTCCGAACAGCTGCGCAACGCACCCGAGATGATTTATATGGATCCCAAGACGGTGGCGAATTGGGCCGACAGCAAGGATAAGGCGATGTCCAGTCCGCTTTATAAGAAAGAAGATTTCGATTCTTTTATCCGACTCCGGAGAAAACTAATTTACGAATGCAATAAAAATGGGGTGGGGTTACTCCTCGGTTCCGATGCGCCCCAGGTTTTTAACGTCCCGGGTTTCTCCATTCATCACGAGCTACAATACATCGTCGATTCAGGACTTACCCCGTATGAAGCGCTGCGCACGGGTACGGTCAATGTTGCTGCCTATTTTAACCGGCCCGACGCCGGTATCATCAAGGCAGGCAACGTTGCCGACCTGGTACTGTTAGCCGGAGACCCGTTGGCCGATATTAAGCAAACACGCGGCATTGAAGGTGTGATGCTAGCCAACCGGTGGCTGTCGAAGGAATACATTGCCATTGAGTTGAACAAGTTAGTGAAACAGTAGCCTGGAAAATGTTCGTTCCTTCAAAATTGTTAATTTGAAATAGACGGTAGGCAGTCTGAGACTGCCGGTCATGAAAAGGCACAAGTGTCCTTAAATCAGATATTAACTATCCCTGACCATGAAACAACTTACTAACACCTTTTTGACCATCTTTTTTCTAATTCTATTCATAAACGCCTGGTCCCAAAAATTCACCCTCGAGTCGATAAAAAGCTACCCCTTTCCGACAGAGCTGACTGCCTCCGCAACAGGATCAAAAATTGCCTGGGCTTTTGATGAAGGTGGCCGGCGAAACATTTATGCTGCCCAGGGACCGGACTTTGCTCCACGCAAACTGACCAACTATAACAACGACGATGGTCAGGAGATCACCAGTCTGTCAGTCTCCGACGACGGGAAGTGGGTCGTCTTCGTCCGCGGAGGTGACCACGGATCGAATTGGGATGAGGAATTGCCCGTAAACCCCGCATTCAATACGGCACCACCCAAAGTCCAGATCTGGAGCATCCCATTTGCCGGTGGAGAACCGAAGATGTTGGCGGACGGCGATAGCCCGGTACTTTCTCCAAAAAGTGACCGGCTCGTTTTTTTAAAGGGTGGCCAGGTATGGGGTGTCCCGGTTGACGGTTCTGCCGAAGCTAAAAACCTTTTTACAACCCGTGGAACCAACACCTCACTTGAATGGTCCCCTAATGGATCCAGGCTGGTTTTTGTTTCCGACAGGGGAGACCACAGTCTTGTTGGTGTATTTATCAATGCAGCGACCCCGATTAACTGGCTTGCACCATCCTTTTCAAACGACTTTTCCCCTCGCTGGTCACCGGAGGGAGACCGGATTGTATTTGCAAGACGGCCTGGCCCAGGGGGCGCACCCGATTCTATTTTGACAAGGCATCCTCTCCCTTGGTCCTTGTGGGTAGCAGATATTAACTCAGGTAAAGCAATTCAGATTTGGAAATCGCCCGCAACACTCGCCGGTTCTTTGCCCACCACGCACGGTTCGATCAACCTTCACTGGGCTGCCAATGAACGCATCGCTTTTCTGTCTTATCAGGATGGCTGGCCTCACTTGTACTCGGTCTCATTGCAGGGAGGGGAGCCCTTGTTGCTGACATCGGGTGGATTCATGACGGAATATATCCGGCTGAGTCCGGACCGAAAGTGGTTGGTATTTTGTTGCAACACCGGACCGGATAAGAATGATATCGATCGCAGGCATGTTGCAAGAGTGCCCGTTGATAAGGCAGCGCTGGAAGTATTAACACCCGGGACTGGCCTTGAATGGACTCCAGTCGTCACCGGCGACGGGTCAAACGTCGCCTACATCAGTGCCACGCCGCAACAACCGCCTTTGCCCGCAGTGATGTCTTTTGCCAAAGGCGCTCAGAAAGTATTGGCACAAGACCTCGTACCCGCGCAGTTCCCCCAAAACCAATTGGTGACACCTAAACCGGTGATTTTCAAATCGCCGGACGGATTTGAAATTCATGGACAACTTTTTGAACCCGTCGGGAGCCCAGCCAAAAGGCCTGCCATCGTTTATGTTCATGGCGGCCCGCCGCGTCAGATGTTGCTGGGCTGGCACTATTCCGATTATTATTCAAACGCTTATGCGGTGAATCAATACCTCACCAGCCTTGGATTTGAGGTGCTGTCGGTGAATTACCGGCTGGGGATTGGATATGGTTTTGAATTTCATCAGCCCAAACATGCCGGTTATACCGGCGCATCGGAATATACTGACATTCGCGCTGCGGGTGTTTGGTTGTCAAACCAACCCCAGGTAGATGTGTCGCGCATAGGGATTTACGGCGGGTCCTACGGTGGCTATCTCACCGCCCTGGCCCTGGGCCGGGATTCAAAACTATTTGCTGCCGGTGTCGATATTCACGGCGTGCATGACATGTCATCCTGGCCTCGTGATCTCCTGAGCCGTGATCGTTATGAGCGTGCACCGGATGCCGATAAAGCCTTGCAGGTTGCCTGGGAGTCATCACCGGTGTCTTCAGTCGCGACCTGGACATCCCCGGTGCTGATTATCCACGCCGACGATGACCGCAATGTACGATTCCACCAGAGTACTGACCTCGTCCGGCGATTGGAGACAAAGGGAGTTCCGTTAGAGACGTTTGTTATCGTCGATGACACCCATCATTTTTTTAAGCATGACAACATCATGAAAGTGGATGCCGCCATCGTCGATTTTTTGAAAAGAAAATTAGGAAAATAATTTTAGGTGCAATAGGCATCGGCAATTTTGAGGGCTTCTGAAATCATTTCGATGCCTTCATCGATTTGGTCTTCCGTGACGATGAGCGGGGGCGCGATAAAAATGTAATTCCACCGCACGAAGGTGTACATCCCTTGCTCTTTCAGTTTGGCTGCTACCTGATTCATTACCTTCATCGCGGCTGGCGGTGCATTGAATGGAGCCATAGGCTCTTTTGTTTTGCGATTTTTTACAACTTCAATGCAGCCAAGCAAACCGGTATTACGGAAGTCTCCAATGCTGGGGTGGAGTTTCTTCAAGCCATCAACCCGCTGGTCAACATATTCCCCCATTTTCCGCGCATTCTCAATCAGGTGATCCGTTTCATAGATCTTGATTACCTCCAGTGCGGCAGCACAGGCCGTCGCGTGGGCGCTGTAAGTCAAACCAAGCATCAGCGGTTCGTGATCATAGCGGGCGGCAATCGCATCGCTTACCATCAGGCAGCCGAAGGGGAGATAGCCGGAGGTGATTCCTTTCGCCATACAAACCATATCGGGTACGACCCCATGATTTTCAAATCCAAACCATTTGCCGGTGCGGCCAAAACCACTCATGACTTCGTCCGCGATGAGCAAAATTCCATGTTTATCACAAATCTCGCGAAGTCTCTTCCAATAGTTTGGGGGATATTTAATACAGCCCGAAGATCCGCTTTCGCCTTCCATTAAAATGGCAGCGACATTTTGGGGACCTTCAAATTCAATGACGCGTTCTACGTGCGATGCACATTCCAGATGACAGGATTGCGGCTCCAGGCTCCAGGGACAGCGGTAGCAAAATGGATCTTCCACGTGAATAATGTTAGGTATCTGCTGCGAATCAGACGGGAGTTTGCGCGGGTCGCCGCCGGCGGTCATCGCCGCATAAGTCGCTCCATGAAAGGCGCGATAGCGTGTGATGATCTTGTGCCTTCCCGTATAAAGCCTTGCCAGCTTGATGGCATTTTCTATGGACGTAGCACCGCAGATCGTAAAAAAAGCTTTGTTCAAATTCCCCGGACAGATCCCTGCCAGTTTCTTTCCTAACTCTCCGCGGACTTTGGTCGCGCACCCCGGTGTCACATAACTCACCTGCTGCATTTGCCGCACGACGGCTTGCGTGACCCGCTGGTCTCCATGGCCAATGTTTACATTCATCAGCCCGCTGGAAAAATCAAGATACCTCTTGCCGCTGTAATCATACAGATAGACACCCTCTGCACGCTCGACACAAATCGGATCAATTCCTTTTTGAGCGCTCCAGGAGAAAAGGGTATAATCAAGGTTGTTTTTCAAAACCTCCTGACGTTCGGTTGAAATGGTTGCAGTTTCAGTTGACATAAGTGTTAACTTTTGAAGACACCTAACTCATCCAGTTGGTCCTGGATTCGGGATTCCACTTGGTTGTGATCTTTTTTGATTTTGTCCAGAAGGCGATGGAGCTTTTGCCGGTGATGTCCCCGGTTCCAAACCTGGATTCGTTCCAGCCGCCGAATGAAAAAGGTTCGCGGGGAACCGGCACGCCGATGTTAACACCCACCATTCCGGAATTTGCTTTTTCCATGACTTGCCTTGCCAGACCTCCACTTTGTGTAAAGACGGATGCCCCATTTCCGTAAGGGTTGTCATTTTCAATTTTGATGGCTTCGTCGAGGGTGTCGGTGCGCATGATGCTGATGACAGGCCCGAAGATCTCTTCCCTTGCAATCGCCATAGAGGGTGAGACAAAATCAATGACGGTAGGTCCTACATAGTAACCATTTTCTTTGCCGTTCACCTTTGCGCCCCTGCCGTCCACCAGGATTTTTGCTCCTTGCTGCTCAGCCTCGGTGATATATCGTTCAATCCGCTCTTTGGCCTTTTGTGAGATCACCGCACCCAGATTTTTGCCCGGTATGATCTTCCTGACTTCGTCGCAGATCTTTTCAATGATGTGATCTGTTTTTCCAACAGCCACCATCGCCGATGCGGCCATGCAACGCTGTCCCGCACAACCCGACATCGACAGGGCAACATTGTTCCCCGTCATTTCCGGGTGGGCATCGGGCAACACAATAAGGTGGTTCTTGGCTCCGCCAAGCGCAAGTACGCGTTTGAAGTTTGATGAGGCCCGCGCATAAACAAGCTTGGCAACCTTGGTCGAGCCTACAAAAGAAACCGCTTCAATTCCGGGATGATCACAAATGGCTTCGACGATTTCTTTGTCACCATTGATAATGCTAAAAATACCGTCAGGGAGACCTGCTTCTTTTAACAATGACGCTGTGCGCTGGCAGCTTATCGGCACGGCTTCCGATGGTTTCATGATCATCGCATTTCCAAGCGCCAGCGCGTTGCACAAAGTCCAGTGCGGCACCATGGTTGGAAAATTAAATGGAGCGATTGAGGCC
>JBGPGZ010000043.1:0-15514 GCA_041484175.1 Cyclobacteriaceae bacterium
ACCTGAACCATTATTAGAAAGAATAATAAATGCCAGCAGTAATGAATATCGTGACGACGAGAAGACAGAAAAGATGATAATTGCTGACTTTTTTGGCGGAAGTGGTGTTGCAGCAATATGCACACCTATACTTGCGTTACTCAAGCAAGGGGATCATGTGGTAAGCATAGCCAAGCCCTACAGTTGGACTAACCGTTTGTTTGAAAAGCTCCTCCCTAAATTCGGCATTACAACCACGTTCGTCGACGGTACAACTCCGGAGAACTTTGAAAGGGCCATTCAAAAGAACACGCAACTTATCTACCTTGAATCACCCAATACCTTCACTTTCGAACTGCAAGACCTGGAGGCAGTTGCCCGGCTGGCCAGGAGCAAGGGAGTTACCACCATGGTGGATAACAGCTACAATAGTCCCCTTCACCAGCAGCCTTACCGTATGGGAATTGATTTAGTCGCTCAATCGGCAACCAAATTCATCGGTGGTCACAGCGATGTGGTGGCGGGTGTCGTTACAGGCTCAATGCCGATGATCAAAAAAATATTCGACGCCGAATTCTTAAACCTGGGAGGGAACATTTCGCCCATGAATGCCTGGTTACTGATCCGCGGGCTGCGCACGCTGCAAGTTCGCCTTCAACGGATTTGCGACAGCACCCGGAAAGTGGTTGATTTTCTGCACGCTCACCCGAAAGTTGAAAAGGTGATTTTCCCTTTTCACCCTTCTTTTCCGCAATATCAGCTTGCAAAAAAGCAAATGAAAAATGCCGGAGGATTGTTCAGCATTGTTTTGAAGGTCACTTCCGTGCAGGAAATTGAAAAGTTTTGTGATTCCCTCAGGCATTTTTTTAAGGCGGTCTCCTGGGGCGGGCACGAATCGCTTGTGATACCATCCATCGTAAGTTTTCCGGTCGCGGATTTTGATGCAACAAATCCCCATCACCGGCTTGTTCGATTGTATGTGGGATTGGAAGACCCCGACTACCTGATCGCTGACTTGAAACAGGCACTGGACAACTATTGATCCCAGTCATCCGGATTCAGAGTTATGGAAAAATCGTCGACACTAAAAGAACTTCAACGAATTCCAGGCATCGGAAAAGCTTTCCTCCAATCGTAAATCATGAAGAAAACAATTAGTTGCCGGCGGGTGGCGCGACAAATCTGAATAGTTCGAGTACTCCGCTGTTGTCTTTCATGGTTACATGCAAGTCTTTTATCAGGCCGTTACGAAGGTTGTATACCCAGCCATGGACGTAAGGCCCCCGACGCGCCGACCAGGCATTCTGGATAATCGAAGTCTTACTTAAATCAAATACCTGTTCGATCACATTGAGCTCGGTGAATCGGTTTTCGCGCTCTTCTAATTCCTGAATGGCATCAAGCTCATGCTGATTGTGGCTATAGACATCTTTGATATGGCGGATCCAGTTGTCGATTAATCCGAATTGTTGCTGACTCATTGCCGCCTTGATGCCTCCGCAACCATAGTGGCCACAAACGATGACATGAGGTACCGACAATACGTTGACGGCATAGTCAAGCACACTCAGCATGCTCATATCGGTGTGCACGACCATGTTGGCGATATTGCGATGCACAAAAATCTCACCGGGATCGGTGCCGGTAATTTCATTGGCAGGAACCCGGCTATCGGAACAGCCGATCCATAGAAATCGGGGCGTTTGTATCTTGGATAGGCGTTCAAAAAACGTTGGATCTGCATTGTTCTTTTGTTCAACCCACGCTTTGTTTTGTAATAGTAGTTGTTCAATGTGTTTCATTGATGTGGAATTTTAATCTGATAAAGATATGTTTTTCAGTTCTACCAAAATGTTTCTGGCCTTGGACGACGCTATGAAGTCGCCGATGGTTTCCTTCACATCATGATCTATGAATTGTGATTGAGATCCGTCGATGATGAGACGCGTGTTGGGCGGAATGTTGTGAAACATATTTCGCAAAGTAGCCCTGTTGAGAAAGGAAACATCCTTGGTTAGTTTCAGAAGATAGCTGTTCCCGTTATTCACCAGAATAGCCGATTGATGAAAATTGGTTTTTAATATGAAGAACACGGCGACGAGAATGCCGCAGAAAACGCCCTGCAGCAGATCGGTGAAAAGAACGGCAACTACCGTTGTAACAAAAGGCAGAAATTGGCTCGGACCCTTGCGGTACATCTCCTGAAAAACGGAAGGCTTGGTGAGTTTATACCCCACAGCGATGAGCAGGCCGGCAAGGCAGGCCAGCGGAATGAGCCGAAGTATTCCAGGAATAAGTAGTACACTGAAAAGAAGGACGATGCCGTGTGTAATCGCAGAAGCCTTTGTTCGTGCCCCTGCATAAATGTTGGCTGAACTTCGAACCACTACGGAAGTGACCGGAAGGCCACCGAGCAACCCGGAAATGGTGTTGGCCACACCTTGTGCCTTTAATTCACGGTTGAGCGGAGTCATTCTGCGATGCGGATCCAATTTGTCACAAGCTTCGATGCTCAATAAAGTCTCCAGACTGGCAACAATAGCAATGGTAACGGCCGTCGCATAAATCCGGGGGTCCTGCCACTTTGTAAAATCAGGAAGCGTCAAAAGGGAGGGTAGACTTTTTGGTTCCGACAGCCCCGGAAAATACACTAAATGCTTTTCTCCGATCGCGATGGCGGGTACATATTTTGAGAAAAAGACATTCAATGCGATCCCTGAAACCACTACAATCAATGGAGCCGGCAATAACCGAAAAAATTTAAGTTGCTGCAATGCCTGGTTTTCAAACAAGAAAAGGATCAGGAGGGAAATCCCAGTGATAACCATGGCCCCCGGAGTCAATGAACTCAGCGCCTCCAGAATTTCGGAGAATGTGTTGCGCCCATCCCACTGCAAGAAACTCTCGTCACCTTCAAAATCAACATCATACCCGAAGGCATGGGGCACTTGTTTTAAAATAAGAATCAGTCCGATGGCCGCCAGCATACCTTTCACTACGGAGGCGGGAAAAAAATGACCAATCGAACCAGCTCTTGCGAACCCAAGAGCGATCTGAATAACTCCTGCAACTACAATGCTCAGCAGGAAGGCTTCGAATGAGCCCAACTTCAAAATTGCCAGAGCCACAACGGTGGACAAGCCGGCTGCGGGACCACTTACGCTAAACGGAGAACCGCTCAGCGCACCCACCGCAATCCCACCTACGACACCCGCCACAATTCCTGAAAAAAGCGGTGCGCCCGAAGCCAGCGAAATTCCCAAACAAAGTGGCAATGCCACCAAGAATACCGTCAGTGAGGCCGGGAAATCATGTTTTAGAAAATTTTTGATATTCATTCATAAATAATTTTATGAAACGCAAAAGGCAGAAAAGGATTCCGCTTTGCCTTCATTGTTCAAATAAAAAAGAGATGGTCTATCTCACCGGAAGAGCGTGCCTAGATTCTTGGGGGTGGTGTGTTGACTTCGCAATGATGTTCTTTAAACAGATGTGATTGCCTTGATTCCCTTTGCTTCAAACGTGGAATGACAGGATGCATTGTCCATTTTCCCAACATCATCGCCTCATCATCCTTATCGCCTTCATTGTCCTGGCTTGGAACAGAATCATCCGGATCACCCGGAAAGTCAATGTCAAATGGGGACGCAAGTTCAGAGGTCTGCCTTACTTTTTGTGCATCTGTCGATAAAAGGGCGCTCACCAACGAAGAAAAGGGCAATAATAAAAGGAGTGCAAGGATGATATGGGCTGCGCTTTTCTTCATTTCAGATGGCAAATATACGGCCTTTTTAGAAATCGAAATTTGGCCATCAGAATACATTTTCGTCAATTCGACTTGACCTCCCCATCAATTTCCCTTGCCTTTGATCAGCTCACTTCCCTTTTCGGCAATCATGATTGTTGGAGCATTGGTATTGCCGCTCGTGATGGTGGGCATCACTGAAGCATCCACCACCCGCAGCTGTCCTATACCGTGCACTTTCAAATTTGGGTCCACGACTGCCATGGTATCAACACCCATTTTGCACGTGCCCACCGGGTGATAAACGCACTCCGCGCTTTTCTCAATGTGATTTAGCCAAGCTTCGTCCGAATCGTGCCGCGCTGGACAATGGGTCCTTACTCGCAAATGTCCGAAAGCCTCTGTTTCCAGGATGTCAAATGCAATGCGTCCACCGCGTATCATCACCTCCTTGTCTTTTGCCGCAGATAAATAGTTCGGATTAATGATGGGTAAGTCAAAAGGGTTTTTTGAGTTGATGCGCACTTCCCCACGGCTCTCTGGCCGGATTTGGGTGGGCAAGATTGAATAACCATCGGAGCGCGGCAGGGAATCAAGCGCATACAAATTTACCATGTAGTCGTTGCCTACATGCGTAGGTGTGAACTGGAACTGAAGGTCGGGCCGGTCGAGCCTGGAGGCAGACTTTAGGAAAGCGTTTGCCTCGAGCGGCCCGATTGTCAGGGGGCCATTCTTGAAAAGAAAGTATTGTGCCAATGCTGCGGCTTGACGGTACCACGGCAAGTAATGATTATTACTAACCGGCCTGTTACACAAACTGCTCACAGGATACATCAGGTGATCTTGAAGATTCTGCCCGACGCCCGGCAAATCGCGCTTTAACTCAATACCCGCACCTTTGAGCTGATCGGCTGGTCCAACACCCGATAGCATCAAGAGATGAGGCGAGGCAAAAGCTCCGGCCGAGAGAATCACTTCTTTTCCTGCAAGTACTTTTTGCACATTGTATTTCCCTGTTCTAAACGCAACGCCTTTTGCAATATCTTTTTCAATGAGAATTTGGTTGGTGAACGCTCCGGTGATCACTTTTAGATTCGGTCGGTTCATGATCGGCAACAGAAAAGCACGCGCCGCGCTGCATCGCCTAAAATTCTTTATCGTGTACTGAAACATGCCTACCCCTTCCTGCTTTGCTCCGTTAAAATCATCGGTATCGGGGATACCCTTGGCCGCACAAGCTTTGATAAATGCCGAGGCCATCGGAGTCCGGTATCGTTGCGCCACGGTTACAGAAAGTAATCCGCCCCGACCATGAAATTCATTTTCAAACTGCTCATTGTTTTCGGATCTCTTGAAATACGGCAAGATTTCATCATAGCTCCACCCCACATTTCCGAGCGCTCTCCAGTGCTCATAGTCCTCGTGCTGTCCGCGGATGTATGCCATCGCATTGGTAGAACTGCTGCCCCCCAAAACCTTTCCACGCGGATGATAGATTCTTCTATTTTGAAGGTGGGGCTGCGGCACAGTCCAAAAACAACTCCAGTCAACGTTGCTATTGTGTAATTTCATATAACCGCCGGGAATATGGATTTCCAACTTAGTGTCTTTACCGCCGGCCTCCAGCAGCAAAACCGAATTGCCTGGATCTTCTGTCAGGCGGTTGGCCAACACACATCCGGCTGAGCCGGCACCAATAATAATAAAATCAAATATCATGATGCATTGAAAGCCTTGATCATTGCCATTCCCGGTGGGTCAGTTGCCAACCGGCCAAAAAGAATCTTCGTCCCGCTGATTCAACCTGTTAACGTGAATATCTACTGTTCGCCCTGGTCGCTCATGCCTGAGCGCCCCTTCTGCGTTTAACTTGCGGGGGAAAGCCCTACTATTTTTTAACTTAAATGTAAAGTTATGTGGAAAAAAACACTTATGTACCTGTCTGTCGTTGGGGCACTTTATGGTTGTGATATGCGGAAAAAAGAGACCGCCCTGCAACTGAAAGTGGATTCCCTTCGCACGGAGTTAGAAACAAGTCATCAAACGGCAAAGACGCTTCAGGAAATCGGGACCTTGATTGATTCCATTGACGCTAACCGCCATTTACTTCGTACGCGGATGGTTGAGGGTACAACCTTTGAGGACTATACAGCTCGCCTCCAGGACATCAGCAAGTATGTCAAGGAAACGCAACAGCGAATTGCCGTCCTCGAAAACAAACTGTCCTCATCAAAGAATTCCTATTCCAGCTATACTGGCTCGATCAATCGACTAAAAAAGGAGTTGGAGACCAGAAGCCAGGAGTTAGCTGTTTTGCAGGAGCAAGTGACCAAGTACCGCAATGAAAATGAAAACCTGGTTCAGACCGTCAATTTGCAAAAGGCTGAAATTGCCGACAAACTCGGACAACTCGAAGTAAAACAACAAGAAATTGCCAAACTTGAAACCAATGTGAAAGAACTGATCACTCAATCCAAAGTGGATGAAGGCGAGGCTTACTTTGCACGAGGTCAGGCATTGGAGTTAGCCGCCAACCGCACCAGGTTTGCACCTCGCAAGAAAAGGAATACCAGGATGGAGGCCATAGAATTGTACAAAAAAGCTGCCTCCTATGGAAAGGAAGAGGCACAAGCAAAAATAACTGAGTTGGAAAAGAAGATTTGATTGGTTTCCAAAAGAGCTAATTAAAAAAAAGAGCCACTTGGGCTCTTTTTTTTAACCCATTTTACACTCCAAATCTCCTCGGCACTCCTTCTTCCAGTACTAAAAAGGATTCAGCATGTATTCCTGATTTCAACATGGATTTCCTCAATTCATTGACGGGTTCTTCTTCTCCATCGTCAGCCAATGGAAATGTACCAAAATGCGTCGCAATGCTTCGACTTGCCCTGATCTCCTGATGAATGGTGACGGCCTCTTGCGGAGAGCAATGAATGGGCGACATAAACCATTCCGGTTTGAAGGCCCCGATGGGCACCAGCGCAATCTCGATGGGGGCACATCGCTCGCCAATTTCCTTGAACGTCTTGGAGTTGTAGCCCGTATCGCCCACAAAATAAATGTTTCCACCTGCCCGCTTGATCACGTAGCCACACCATAGTGTAGCATCGCGGTCAAACATCCCGCGACCAGAGAAGTGTTGTGCAGGAACGGATTGAATTTTCACTGAATGATTGATCACCTCTTCCTGCCACCAATCGATATCACCGGCTCCTTTCACCCCTTCCTTTTCCAAAAATGCTTTTACCCCGAGGGGTGTTATGATCTTAGGATGGTGAATTGCATGGATCTTCTTCATGGTCGCAATATCCAGGTGGTCCCAATGATTGTGGCTTAGCAGGACAAGATCGATTTTGGGTAAGTCTTCCAATTTAATTCCGGGGTGTCGCATTCTTTTCGGGCCTGCCCATTCTACCGGGCTTGTCCGTTTGCTCCAAATGGGGTCAGTAAGGATATTCAATCCATCAACCTGAATCAGAAAGGTCGAATGATTGACAAATGTTATCTGGAATCCATGCTCAACATGGATTACCGGTTTCTCCCCAAAAAGGACTGTCTTTTTTTCGTGCCATACCCCCCTCTTCCGGTTAATCATCCACTGAAGTACTTCGCGAAACCCCTTGGCCTTAACATTTTCGGGATTGATGAATTGTTTCCCGTCAAAGTGATCCGAAACAGGGCCTTTATACCGGGGCGCGGAAACAAAATATCCCACGGTTAATATCAACACAAACCCAAGCACCGCAATTTCAATAAATATCATCATACGTTACACGGTTGGACAAAAAAAGGAGTCTTATGACTCCTTAGACGTAATTCGATACAGCGATATTGTGCGGGAGTTTCCCTTTTACTGCGCTACCTGGGCAATCTTCGATATAGGAATGGAATTGGCAAACTGGGTGATTTCTCCTTCGTTCGTATCGTCCATCTTAAATGTCAATAGCGTATTATTGAAGGGAACCTGCAACTCAAACGACGTCTTTGCTGTGTCACTGTTCTCACTTTTCTGAAGGATAGACTTGTATCCCTGCACCTTTACCACCTTTTGGTTATCATTGCGCATCATGCCTCCTATGAGTGGCGTGTTCAAAATGGCATTGATGGATGCGATCATCGGTGAATTATTGATGATATCGATCGTCGCTGACTTTGGGTGTACGCCATAGGTTCGGTGCACATACAAACCCGACGCAATGCCAGCACTGCTACCGGTGACATTATCATCTTTTTGATTATAATTCAAAGATCCCATGGCTGTGGGCAGCATGGCCAGCACTTCCTTTCCAATGGCTGCGTCAAGATTGTTGAGCAATTGCTCCATCGCAAACCGTGCATTCTCCAAATCACCAGACGCGTAAGAAGACCTGGCTGATGCCAGATTTTTATTGAAGTCTTGCGCAAGAGCTCCAGCAACAAGTCCTGAAAAAAACAAAAGAGAAATTACTTTTTTCATTGTTAAATATTTTAATCGTTGTAGTGCTACCGATAATCTATTGTTCTCCAAGTTGCTTCTTAATACCATCGATGTCAACGACACCCGCCGCGGTCATCATTTCTTGTTCACTGGCAAAGTTGATTCCCTCAAACACAATCAGCGAGGACTGACCGATGGGTACGCTTAACTTGTAGCCACTACCCTCGTTGTACTCAATTATAGCGCGATTGCCCTTCACCTTCGTTTGCTTCCAGTTCTGTTGGCCTCCCGTCTGCTGGGCATAACCTCCGCTGCTCATGTACAAGTTGATGGCCGACATCCAGGCAGAATTATTGGCGATAACCAGCGAAAACTGTTTGTCTTTGCCATCGCTGTATTTCCGCTGGATGGTTAACCCTGCCCAACCAAAACCACTGCTGGCAACCTGATCCTCTTGTTCAATTTTGTTAAGCCCGCTGATGGTAGACGGCAAGGATTTTAGGATTTTATTACCAATCTCCAGTTCCACGCCCAGCATGGCCTGTTGTACGGAGTACCGGGCTTCCCCATAGCTTTTTGATTGATAGGCGGTTTCGGCATCCGCAAGATTTTGTTTTACATCCGGCGGTGTGGAGACAAGTCCGCCTCCGCTATTGTTGGAGGGGTTTCCGTTTCCCGACTTTGTATTTCCAGTACTATTGGCGCCGGTTGTCCCGGGCGCATTTCCACCTGTGGTTCCAGGGTTCTGGTTTTGATTACCTGCCAGCTTTTTGTCAAGCGCATCTTCAGCTTTTTGCTCGGCTTTCTGCCCGGCTTTTTGAAGAAGTCTCTTCCCGAATTGCGCAGAAGCACTGAATGCGATCAGTGACAGCGCTACTCCAATGGGTAATACATAATGAATTTTCATAATTTGGGCATTTATGGGTAACTAAGGTAAGAAAATTCGGGTCAAAATACAGTTTTGAAAGCAAGAGGGAAATTGCCCGTGTTTACCCATAAGAATTTCTCACTGCTGGATTTTTTCCGCTCCTTGATCAATGAATAAAGTCCCTTTTGAATTTGTACTTGAAAAATTGGGGCGAGCTAATCCCAGGATAAAGCCGATGTTCGGTTGTCAGGCAATTTATGTGAGGGAAAAAATTGTCTTAATTCTCAGAAAGAGAAAAGACTATCATGATGACAACGGTGTGTGGGTAGCCACCACCCCAGAACACCGCACTAGCCTGAGAAAAGAGTTGCCCTCCCTGCGATCCATCCACCTGTTTGGAGGAAAAGAGACTGCCTGGCAGAACATTCCCTGCGATGCGGATGATTTCGAAGAGTCCGTTTTGCTTGCCTGCGAACTTATTTTGAAAGGAGATCCACGGATCGGGAAAGTGCCAAAAATCAGATTAAAGAAAAAAATAGGCGGACGAAGGCCAAATCCCGGATACGATGATACCAAGAACACAATTTGACTTTTTTCATATCATATGTTATCGTTCCTTCGTTTAAATGAATAACTTCATCAGACTTAAGACAATGAAAATCCTTTTTCCGGTAATTTTCTGGTCTTTGCTTCTTTATTCCTGTAAAGAGGTTTCATTCAAGGAGCCTCAGCCTTCGGCGATTCAGGCCCTCAAGGAAGTACCCCAATCGATCCAGGGACAATACTATTCTTATGATCAGGACACCGGTGAGAAAGCAGATACACTGATCATTGAATCCTGGGGTTACCACTTTAAGAACAAAGACGAAAAGGACTGGCTTGGCCGCGGGGTGTTGAGTGATAGCCTTGTGATAAAGTTTTATGAAAATTACTATTTCGTCAATTTCAGATCCGCAGACCAGTGGGTGCTGCGCCTGGTTAAACAGCAACCCTCAGGCGCCCTTCAATTTCTCTCTATT
The DNA here is from genome assembly GCA_041484175.1 of Cyclobacteriaceae bacterium. Classification (GTDB taxonomy): domain Bacteria; phylum Bacteroidota; class Bacteroidia; order Cytophagales; family Cyclobacteriaceae; genus ELB16-189. The sequence goes on from JBGPGZ010000043.1 coordinate 10,029, forward strand.
GACATCCAGGATGACTCCAAGCGAAAGGAAATGGTTAGAAAGCTGACAAAAAGATTCAAACTAAAGGAAATCAAGAAAAGCGATGACACCTTTTACCAAATTGACCCAACGCCGGCTCAATTGATCCAGTTGATTAAAGAAGGATATTTTACGGGAACGGAATTAAGAAAAGTGAAGTAATACACCCGCTGCTTTTCACTAGTTATTTTTCTTCTTTTTAAGCAAGTTCTGCAATTTGTTCTGGAGCTGGTTGACGGGATCGGCAGGTTTGGGGGTTTGTGTGCTGTCCCTGGCCTTCGTGCTGTCTGCTTTCTTTATGCCCAGCAAATCATTAACGGCCTCCTCGACCTTGGTACCTTTAACCGCTTGTTGTACGGCTTCTTTACCTTTTTGCTCAGCTGCATTGGTCACGGCTTGTTGCACTTGCTGTTTTTGCTCTTTCATCAGCAGGGTGGTCGTCGGATTATTGTAGCTTCCACCTACACCAATGGTTACCGGTATTTCTGTCGTCGAATTGGTGGTTCCGGTATTTTGGTTTACAAAACCCTGCATTTGAGAGCCCAGCTTACCCGCCGGGACGTTCATCTTCAGCGAATAGGCGATGGATCCATCCAATCCCGTACTCCCCGCAATCGAAGTCGGATAATTTCCAAACTTCACATCAAATGGCTTCACGCTCAGCCGTCCATTGCTGATGGAGGCGGACATCAATACATCCTTTAAGGATACTTTGTCGGTGTTCTCAAGTTTTGTAAGGGATGTGATCCCGGAGATCAATTTCGATTGAGTCACGGTTGCTTCGATTATTTTGATCAGTCCACCGCCATTCACCGAGCCCAGATTTGGCATCATGTTTTGTTGGAGCTCTCCATTCAGTTTAAAATCAGTTCCAAAATTTCCAGTCGCCAACCCGGCTATCGGAGCGTACGTTTTGATAATCGAAAACGAGCTGGCCGCCTGTTGTATGGAAAGGTTATCGATCTTTAAGGCGAAATCGTATTTCGGATGTTTGATGTCTTTGGTGCTGTAGGACCCATTCACGAGAAACGCACCCCCGAGCATATTGAACTTTAATCCATTTAGATTGGCAACGCCATCTTTAACGAGGATATCTCCGGATGCATTGGTAAGCGTGTAGTCCATCATCTTGACGGTACCGATCGTAGATTTGAACATAAAGTCAATATTTGATGGGATGGATATGACTTGAAGGGAAGTCGTATCCGTAGTCGCTGTCGCCGCCGTTGGGCTACTCATGAATTCATTCAGATCCAGGAGGCTGGAGTTGTAGGTGACTGCCCCTTTGATTGTTTCATTGTTGAGTATATAACCCAGGTAGTTGGTGACCAATCCGGTGACTGTAAAGTCGCTTTTCCCCAGCGTCCCTGTCATTTGTTTTAATTCTATTTTCTTAGGATCGAAGCTCGCATCTGCTTGACTTAAGGTCACCGGAAAAGTCAAACTCTTGGAACTGAATTTAAAACCACGCAATGAAACCGTTCCGCTGGTGGGCAGTTTGTCATATCGTTTTGCGTTGACATCTGACATCCTCCCCTTTGTTTCAATATTCGCCTTAACCTTCCCGGCAAGGCTCATGTCCGTCAGTGGAAAAATTTTTGTCATCTTTTCAAGATCCACTCCTCCGTTTGCTTTGATGTCCCAGGTGTAGTCATCGAGGTTTTGCACGATCATACTCGCAGTAAGCTTCTCATTATCCAGCAGCATAGAGAAATCGTTGACCGAGATGACGGTCTCCGCCATTTTCCCCGAAGTGTTTTTGATGGTGGAATTGAATTTTACATCTTGAAGGGGCACAGGGAGTTGCGATGATCTTACGTATCCACCGGTGAGTGACATGGAAGCGTCAACCGCCGGAATGATCTTCCTGATGCTGTCGTACACACCTTTGGCATTGGCATTAATTGCGTAGGTTCCTTTCATCTCCAGTCCTTCCATCGGAAACATCTTGTTTAATTCGGCCAGATCCAGCTTGGCCTTCAGGTTCGCGTCGATGCGATAGTCTCTCAGGTTTTGAATAAGCACCCGGGCATCCACCGGGTTGGAACCAAAGTCCAGGTGCAACTTCTTGAGGTCCACCAGGGTACTGGCTACCACGCCATCTTTGTTATCGATGAGCAAATCCATGTTGATGTTGTTAACTGCCGTTGGGAGGTCTGGGTATTTAAACATCGCGTCGTTTACTTTCAGATCGACATTGAAAGCGGGCATTTGCTGATCGCTGTAGGTGCCTTTTACAAATCCAGAAAATGAGAGGTCTCCCCTGGTTTCAATTTTTCCAAAGTCCTTCGTGTAGATGCCGGGAACCAGGGACAGAAGACTCTTAAACGAATTCTCCGGGCTCTTGAATGTGATATCCATCCCAAAGTCTTTCTCGTTCATTTTAAACCATCCATCAAAGTTCATCGCGAAGTCATTGACCTTCGCCGTATTTTCCTTAAAGGTGTATTTAGAGACATCTTCGCTGATGGAAATCACCGCATTTATTTCCACCCGTTTACTGGTGAGCAACTCCATCGATCCATAGGACGTGGTCACTGTATCCGCAACCGTATTCGTCCTGAGATCAAAAACATCTTGTGTAAAGTCTCCGCTTCCGGTGTGATGCAACCCTTTTAACATCAAGAAGTACGGAATCGACTTGTCGTCATAAACCACCTCGCCCTCAACAATTTCCCAGCGGTCAATACCAAAAGAGAATTTGCTGGGCTCCTTATTTTCGCTGCTGGTTGTGTCGGTGGAAGGATACGTAATATTATAATTCGCCTGTCCGTCCTTCAGCACATTGATGTTGATCTGCGGCCGGGTCAGCGTAATCCCTTTCACACGAAGCTGGTCGCCAAACAGAACATCCATGAGATTAACTTCCACGTCCAGGCGCTCGACGACAAAGAGGTGCACTCCCTCAAAGGGCGCCCTGTTAAACACTCCTAATTCTTTCACCTCGACAGTGATATTCGGAAAATGTCTGAATATTGACAGACTGAAATTATTTGCATCAAAGATCACGTCGGCATTGACACTTTTGGCAATCTCCTTATCAATGGAGGCCTTGATATCATCCTTGAATACGCGCGGAATAATGATTGCTGCCGCAACGAGCAATACGATCAAAACACCAAAGCCAATCAGGATTTTCTTAACAATTTTCATACATCAAAATTTCTTTTTTTGAAAGGCGAAATTACTCAAAACGGACCACAGATTCTTAGGATTAAGCCGATTTCAGCGGGGGTTCAACGCTTGCCGGCTGATAGAACGCATGATTACCGAAAATATTGATCAGAATCAGAACCAGCGAAGTAGCATGTCAATGATCCATTTCATTTTCGGCTTGTAAGGAGGATACAGCAAATAGGGTGCAGCAAAACCGCTTTTTTGTTTAAGGATCGGTTTCTCATTGGAGAATGCAAGAAAACCATAGCGTCCGTGCGACTTGCCAAGGCCGCTGTTGTTCACGCCTCCAAATGGAAGATTGGGGTGTGTAAACTGCATGATGCAATCGTTGATGCAAACCCCGCCGGCCGAGGTTTGGTTGAGGATGGCCTTGCGAAACAATCGCCGGTTGCTAAATATATACAAGGCCAATGGCTTTGGCTTTCCCTGAATGATCCGCAGGACTTCTTCGGTCGACTTAAATGTGAGGATAGGTAATATGGGACCAAAGATCTCCTCCTCCATGAGGCGGGACTCCATCGACACATTTGACAAGATCATCGGATGCATGAACCTCGTTTCCTGATTGACCGGTCCGCTCATTTCCAGCATCGCTCCCCGCTGAACTGCATCTTGCAAAAGCTGGTTAAGTCGCTGAAAATGGCGTGCATTGACAATGCGGGCATAGTACGGGGAGTCCTCATCTACCGTGTTATTACTCGCAAAAAGGTTGATTACGCACTTCTTCAGTTCCGCTAGAAAATGTTCCTTGACTTTTTCTTCAATTAGCACATAGTCCGGGGCAATGCAGGTTTGGCCGTTGTTAAAAAATTTTCCAAAAGCAACGCGCTTGGCGGCATCCTTCAGGTTGGCGCTGGCATCAATCACCGTAGGGGATTTTCCCCCCAACTCCAGGGTAACCGATGCAAGATTTTCTGCAGCCGCTTTCATCACCACTTTACCAACAGTGGGGCTTCCGGTAAAAAAGATGTGGTCGAAGGGAAGTCCCAGCAAAAAAGCAGCAACGTCAGGTCCACCTTCCACTACCGTCACAATTTCTTCCTGAAAAATTTCAGGGATCATCTCGCTAATCAGTTTTGAGGTGGATGGAGTAAGCTCGGAAGGCTTCAGAAAAGCCGTATTTCCGGCCGCGAGACAGGAAATAAGAGGACCGACACAGAGGTTAAAAGGAAAGTTCCAGGGAGCTATAATGAGGCAAACCCCCTTGGGTTCAAATTGAATCTCCGAGCGGGTTCCAAAATAGGTAAATGGGGCATCCACCTTTACCGGCCTTGCCCAATCGTCAAGATTGCCTAGTGTGTGCCTGATTTCCGCCAAAACAGGGTAAAGCTCTGTCGTGTCAACTTCGGGGAGCGGTTTCTTGAAGTCCTCATGGACTGCTTTCTTAATCCTTTCGCGATTAGCAAACAGCCAGTTGCTTAGTTTCTCGAGTCTTTCTTTTCTTTTCCGGATGGCCTCTTTTCGAAGCTCAACGCACTTTTCCTGTTGTTTGCGGAAAATACTGCCGATGCGAGAGGTATTTACCTTTTCGACCACTAATTCCATCCTCCGGAGCTTTTTTTAAAGTTATTTAAATTTTGTGAAAACAGGCAATGTTAACCCCATGTTAAGGAATTTTCTCGCATGTTAACAAAATGTTAACTTTACAGACTTTTTGGTAACAATTTGGTAACCATGAAAAGGATTGTACTCCTGCTGATCTTCATCCCGTTTATTGCAAACGGTCAGGATCTTTCTGATCTCATGGCCACTTCCTCCGCTCAAAATGCGGAGCTTCCGGAAGTTCGGGTAAATCAATTTGTTCAACAATTGAAAAGCAAACGACCTGGTTCAGAAATTGTTTTTCTCAGAAAAGTATTTCAACAAACGGAAAAAACCTTTCTAATAAAATACAGTCAGTATTCTGAGTTCAGCGAATTGTTCAATTCGGGGCAATACGACTGCCTTACCGCCACGTCTCTTTTTTCTGTCGTGCTGGACCAATTGAGTTTTACATACAGCATTATTGAGACCAACTATCACATTTTCCTGCTGGTGAAAACTTCCAAAGGAGAAATATTGCTGGAGACCACGGACCGTTTCCGCGGGTTCATCCGGGACCCCAGCGAGATTCGGCAAAGGATTGGGTCCTATCGCGAGGGAATTGCGGCTGGGTTGGTCGACAAAAAAGTCTACCGGTACAGTTTTGATTTGTGCCGCGAAGTAAGCACCCGACAGCTGCCCGGGCTGCTTTACTATAATCAGGCGGTGAAAGCCTACAATGAAGGGAGTTTGGAGAAATGTGCTGGGCT
>JBGPGZ010000044.1:0-15433 GCA_041484175.1 Cyclobacteriaceae bacterium
ATCGTTAAACACCTTTTGCAAAACAACTCCGACCTGGGATTTTCAATTTCAGCTTCTACCCGCGACAAGCGCGGGAGGGTCGAGGAAAACGGAAAAGATTATTATTTCCTAACCCCGGTCGAATTCAAAAAAAAAATTGACAACAATGAATTTATTGAATGGGAAGAAGTGTACGAAGGAAATTTCTATGGTACCCTCAAATCAGAAATTGAACGGATCTGGGGAGCTGGAAAAAATGTAATCTTTGACGTTGATGTCAAGGGCGGAATAAATCTCAAGAAATATTTTGGCGAAAAAGCATTGGCGGTATTTGTGCAGGTGCCGTCGCTGGAGGCACTGAAGGAAAGACTTAACGAGCGCGGCACAGAGACTCCTGAAAGCCTGTCGCGCAGACTCTTCAAGGCCCAGTTTGAAATGACTTTCCGCGACAAATTTGATGCCGTGCTATTCAACGAAGATCTGCGACGATCGCAGCTGGAGGCCCAACGATTGTATGATGAGTTTAAGAACAAATGAAGATCGGTCTATTCTTCGGCTCTTTCAATCCAATCCATATTGGGCATATGATCATTGCCAATGTGATGGCCGAGAATACGGACCTTGATAAAGTCTGGTTTGTAGTCTCACCTCAAAATCCGCTGAAGCCAAGCAAAGGTCTCTTGCACGAATTCGACCGTTACGACCTCGTCAAAGCTGCCATTGCCGATAATTACAAACTTGAAGTCTCGGACGTTGAATTCCACCTGCCCAGGCCTAGCTACACGGTCTACACGCTTACGCACCTCACCGAAAAACATCCCGGCAAGGAATTTATACTGATTTTAGGCGAAGACAACCTCGAAAATTTCACGCAGTGGAAAAACCATGCTCAAATCCTTGAGCATTACGGTCTCTATATCTATCCCCGCCCGGGAGTAACAAATGGAGCCTTGAAGCGTCATCCTCATGTGACTATGATTGAAGCGCCGCTGCTCGATATTTCGGCGACCTATATCCGGAATTGCATTAAGAACAATAAATCGATTCGGTACCTCGTTCCCGAACCGGTGGAAAATATGATCCGTGCAAAACAATTTTACAGGTAACCGGAGTACAACCTTTAAGCTACCCTTCGCGTCTATGGGGATGATGAATTTCTTTTTAGGGCAAACGAATGGACGCCCGTTTACAGGACTCAGCGGGATCAATACGCTGCTTCTTCTGCTGGCAGCCCATACCGCTTCCACGGCTGGAGGCATCCGCGGAACCATCAAGGCTGACGATGGCGGCGCGCTTGGCTATGCGACGATCTTCGTCAAGCAAACCGGCACAGGAGCGGTCAGTGATCTCCGGGGGCGTTACGAGGTTTCCTTGAGTCCGGGAACGTATGATTTGGTTTTTCAGTACCTCGGGTATGAAACGGTGGCGCACACCGTGGAAATCGGGAATGAATATATTGAATTGAATGTCTCGCTGAGGGTCCAGATTATCGTCTTACCCAGTGTCACGATCAAGTCCGACAAGGAGGACCCGGCTTACACAATCATGCGCAAGGCGATTGCGAAAGCGGCCTATCATATCCAGCAGATTGATCGCTATACCGCCAAAGTTTATATCAAAGGCAAGGGCAAACTCAAAGATTATCCCTGGCTGGCCAAAAAGGCCCTTGAGAAGGAAGGCATTACCAAAGACAGACTCTTCATTTCCGAATCGGTAAGTGAAATAAAATACACGCGTCCTAATAAGTTTGAGGAAAAAGTGATCGGTGTGTACACCAGCGGAAAAGATCGCAATACGTCGCCTAACGGTTATGTCTTTGGCAGTTTTTATCAGCCTGAGATTGCCGAAACGGTTTCGCCCCTTTCCCCAAAATCATTTTCTTATTATCGCTTTGAGTACCTGGGCACATTCAAAGACCGGCAATATGACATCAGCAAGATAAAAGTCACCCCCCGGTCAAAAGGCGACAACGTATTTGACGGGGTCATTTACATTGTCGAAGACTGGTGGAGTATTCACAGCCTCGACTTTAAAGTCACCAAGCTCGGTGTTGATTTCTTCGTAAAGCAGATATACAATCCGATCGATGACAAGGCCTGGCTGCCCGTGTCTCAGCAGTTCCATGTGGATGGCAAAGTGTTCGGTTTTGAATTTGAGTATAGCTATCTCGCCACTGTTAAGGATTACAAAATCACCCTCAACCCTGATTTGCCTCAGGAGATGACGGTCATTGACGAGAAAGTAGAGAAGGAACAGGCGAAACAGGTGACGAACAAGTTTAGCAAAAAAGGTCAGCAGTTGCAGAAGCGTTTGGAACAAGGTAAGGAAGTCACCAACAAGGAACTTAAGCAGTTGGTAAAGGAATACGAAAAGGAAGAGCGGAAGCAGGAAAAAGAACCCGAAATACTTTCCGAAACGAAGTTCAAAGTAGACTCCATGGCCTATAAAAAAGATTCAACCTTCTGGGCCGATATCCGACCTGCACCCCTGGACAAGGAAGAGGTAAGGGGTTATGAGAAGAATGACAGCATTTCGGAAGTGCAACGCAAGCGCGACGAAGGGGACTCGTTGAAGCCTTCAAAAAACAAGGGATTCCAGGTGTGGGACCTGCTGCAGGGAGACCGATACAAGCTTACCAAAACCTCTGATTTCGAGATCCACACGCCATTTGGAGGTTACAATACCGTCGAGGGTTGGAACCTGATCTACAAAGTTAGCTATTACAAGCGTTGGGTTAAACGAGACTCGCTAGATCCGGATAAACGCCCCGAAGTAAAGCGATTGGAGATAACGCCGGTGGGGCGTTACGCTTTTTCGAGAAAGGTACTCTCCGGAGTTCTGAAAACAGACTACAGAACGCGCAATACGCGCATCCGTCTTGAAGGAGGACGCTATATTCACCAATACAATGGTGACGATCCTATCCACCCTGTGATCAATTCATTCACTACCCTTTTTTTAGGAGACAACCTGATGAAACTCTACGAGCGCAATTTCGTTGATTTGAGTTACCGCCAACGTGTTGATGAAAAATATGTGTTTAAGTCAAGCCTCTCCTGGGCACGACGCCGTGAACTTTTCAATACATCCGATGTCACGCTTTTCAAAAGCAACGAAGACCAGTTTACTCCCAACGTACCTGTCAACGAAGAGCTGGCCAATTCAGCGTTTAATCCAAACATAGCGCTGATCGGTACGGTCGGTATCGAGGCCAGGCCGTGGCAGAAATATCGTATCCGCAACGGCTTTAAATACCGGGCAGAAAACACGTCACCCCTCTTCACCCTCTCTTATCGCAAGGGGTTGCGCGGGGCCTTTGGGAGTGAGGTAAAATTTGACCAGCTTGAATTGGGCGTAAAGCATGGAATAAAGATGGGCATCCGCGGCAAGCTTGATGTAGCGTTTAAAATGGGAAAGTTCCTGAATGCTGATAAGATGTTTTTCATGGACTACCAGCATTTTCTTGGCAATCGCACGCCCTTTGTTACAACAGACCCCGTAGGCAGCTTCCGGCTGTTGGACTACTACCGTTACAGCACCAGCGACCGATATCTCACCACGAATCTTCACTATCACTTTCGCAAGTTTCTGGTCACGACAATTCCCTGGGTGCGGCTCACCGGCATCACCGAAAATATTTTTATGAACTATCTGGCTACGCCCACCTCAAAGAACTACGCTGAAGTCGGCTATGGAATCGAAGGCATCCTGAGAATTTTCCGGTTGGAAGCAGCGGCAGCCTTCCGCGACGGCAAATATATCGACTACGGATTCCGCCTTGGCGTGGCAACCAGCATCTCGGTTAACTTTAATGATTAAACCTGCAAGCTGGCGCTGCCGGCCACACCCAAGATCATATACTATTATTTCCGAACTTGAGTTCTTATATCGCGAATGTCAATCTCTGTTACCGATTTCCTTTCCCTTCGTCATAACCATCCCGTGGTCGATGTGCGCTCTCAAAGTGAGTTTGGAGCCGGACACATCCGCGGGGCCATTAACATACCGCTGCTCAACAATGAGGAGCGTGTGATCGTAGGAACTACTTACAAGGAGCGGGGTCAACAGGAGGCGATCAGGGAGGGATTTCGGTTAGTCGGTCCAAGATTGATGGACATGATAACTGAAACCGAAAATATTGCGGAAGGCAAAGAGATTTTGGTCCATTGCTGGCGCGGAGGCATGCGCTCGAATAATTTCTGCCAGTTCGCTGAAATGGCGAGGATCAAAACACAATCGCTCGCCGGCGGTTATAAAGCATATCGTAAGGAGGCCCTTGAATCCTTCAAAAGACCCTTGGATGTTACGCTGTTGACAGGATGTACCGGAAGTGGCAAAAGTGAGGTGCTTCGTGCCCTCGCCGCCCATGGCGAACAAATTATAGACCTTGAAAATCTTGCTCATCATAAAGGTTCAGCATTTGGAGCCTTGCTCATGCCCCCCCAGCCGACTACGGAGCAGTTTCAAAATAATCTATTTGAAGAGATATTAAAATTAGATCCTGCAAGACGTGTTTGGGTGGAAGATGAATCGCTGGCCATTGGAAAAATATTTTTGCCAGATGATCTATGGATGACCATGCGCCAAGGCCGCCTTGTTCAAATGGATGTTTCCAAAGAACTGAGGATCCAAAGACTGGTGAACGAATACGGACCCGCCGACCGCGACACTTTTTTGGAGATCATGGGCAAAATAGTGAGGAAACTCGGAGGCCAACACTACAAAACCGCGAAGGAAAAACTCCAAGCGGGAGACATGGCTGGAACAATCGAAATCTTGCTCACCTATTATGACAAAGCCTATCTTGAAAGTATCAATAAAAGAAAAGATCGTATTCAGCTAACCTTGCCGTGGAATGGAAGTAAACCCGATCAGTATGCCAGGGAGTTGATAAAGAATATGTCGTTCGTTACGGAAAATTCAGGCACGACCGTGAATAGATATATTCAGAAATTTCCAAAAGAATAATACCTTGTCGACATGAATTCTAATCTATGTGCCTATGTGTTTTGATTCTGAATTGTTAAACACATAGACACATAGGGCGCATAGAAAATCCAAGCATGATCACTAAAAAATATATTGACGAGCTAACTTACAACTTTTGTAAATGAATATTTCAGAGAGTTACCGGATGAATAGTTACTTGTCGATATGAATTCAAACCTATTGGGCACTTAGACACCCCACGATGGAATCCATTAAGCTGACACAATATTCCCACGGCGCAGGGTGTGGTTGTAAGATTTCTCCGGCGGTTCTGGAAACGATCCTGCACTCCGATTTACCCAAGGCGAAATTTGCTTCTTTGCTGGTAGGGAATGAATCCAAGGACGATGCGGCTGTTTACGATCTTGGCAATGGCACGTGCATCGTCAGCACCACGGATTTCTTTATGCCGATTGTCGACGACCCTTTTACTTTTGGGGCAATTGCCTCCGTCAACGCCATCAGCGATGTATACGCCATGGGCGGGGAGCCGTTGATGGCGATTGCGATTTTAGGCTGGCCGATCGATAAAATCCCCGCAGCGGTTGCAAGAGATGTCTTGGATGGAGGCAGAAAGGTGTGTGCTGAAGCGGGAATCCCATTGGCTGGTGGCCACAGCATTGATTGCCCGGAACCGGTATTTGGACTGGCGGTGACGGGGCATTTGAGAAAGGAACATATGAAACGAAACGATACCGCCAAAGATGGGTCCTATCTTTATCTGACAAAGCCTCTTGGCATAGGAATCGTAACCACGGCTCAAAAGAGAGGCATCGTTCATCAAAGCCACATGGATATTGCAATCCATGAAATGTTAACACTTAACCGGCTGGGTGCCGCATTGGGTAAGCTGCCGTACGTAAATGCGATGACGGATGTTACCGGATTCGGTTTGCTTGGTCACTTGTGTGAAATGTGTGAAGGCAGCGGGCTTTCGGCAGAAATTGAATTCACTAAAGTCCCCAAGTTTGATTTCCTGGACGCGTATATCCGACAGAAGGCGATGCCGGGCGGTACGCAAAGGAACTGGGAAAGTTACGGCCACAAAGTAGGGTCGTTAGGCGAATTGCAACGGGCCATTCTCGCTGATCCGCAGACGAGTGGCGGTTTAATGGTTTCTGTAGATGCGGATGATGTTATGGAATTTGAAAATTTTGCGAGAACCAAAGGCCATGAACTTAGATCGTTTGGGAGATTGGTGCAAAAAAATGACTGCGTTGTCAATATACGTTGATCAAAATGAATTCTTATGAAGTACAATATACTTCTTATCGGCTTCATTGTTTCTTGTACAACATTTTGCACCAGCGCTCAAATTCAGGTGAGCCAGAATAACAGGTTTTTAGCTACCAAGGATGGCATGCCGTTCTTTTGGCTGGGGGATACGGATTGGTCATTATTTCAACGGCTGACGCGTGAGGAGGCGGAAGGTTTTCTTGAAATACGGAGGCAACAAGGTTTTAATGTGATTCAGGCCGTTGCCCTGTCGGAATTCGGCGGCCTGCATCAACCCAACCGTTATGGGGATACCCCTCTGTTGAACAATGATCCCCTTGCGTTGGCTTCCACGCCCGGTAATAATCCTGGCATGCCAGAAGAATATGATTATTGGGACCATGTTGATTTTATTATCAGCAAGGCTGCGGAAAAGGGACTATACATTGGCTTGCTGCCAACCTGGGGTGACAAGGTTGCGCATCTGTGGGGGGACGACCCGATTATTTTCAATGAGCAAAATGCCGAGGTCTATGCCGCAACATTAGCCAAGCGTTATGCAAGTCAGTGGAATGTAGTGTGGATATTAGGGGGCGATCGTCCGGCTGTTTATTCATCGAAGAGGGAGGGCACAGAAAAGCAATATGATGATCGCCGTGTCTGGCGCGCGATGGCAAAAGGAATTGAAGATACCCTCGGAAAGGAAGCTTTTATTACCTACCATCCCTGGGGAGGCCCCAATTCCACGTCCCAATACATTCACCATGAACCATGGCTAGACATGAATACCTTCCAGTCAGGACACGGATCGAGGGAAGCAGACGCATGGAACTGGGTTGCCCGTGATTTGGCGCTTCAGCCGGCAAAGCCTACGATGGATATGGAACCTTGCTATGAGGATCATCCTGTTAATCCATGGGATGGAAAGTGGACGCGACAAAGAGGCTATTTTAATGCCTACGATGTTCGCGCAAGAATATATCGCGGGATTCTGGCCGGAGGGTGCGGCGTCACCTATGGTCACCATCATGTCTGGCAATTTCTCAACACAACCCTTTTTCAACCCATCAATACTGGTGACACCCTCATCGCGTGGCAAAAAGCGGCCCATGCCGAGGCGGCGGGACAACTGCAGTTTCTCAAAAATCTCATGTTGTCACGGCCTTATTTTTCAAGAATCGTTGATCAAAGCCTGATCAAGTCGGATGCAGGAAGCAATTATCTTGATCTTGTTTTTGCCGCGCGTGATAAAGATAGTTCGTATGCAATTATCTACTTGCCGCAGAATAAACAGGTTAGCATCGACCTGAGCAAAATTTCCGGTGTTCTGAAAAACACATGGTGGTATGATCCCAGAACCGGCAAATCAACAAAAGGAAAAACGGTTAAAGGAAATGGAGTCCAGCCCTTTGCACCTCCAAAGGAAGGAACCGACTGGGTGTTGGTTATTGACGATGCATCCAGGAAGTTTTCGATTCCGGGCCAACCCTAGGTCGGGCCGCTAAATATCAACCCGAGTTGTGTTCGGCAACGCTAAAATCAAATCGGCTCCGTAGGCCATTGCTGGAGTTTGATAGCCAGCTTTAAAATCTCCCCGGAGAATCTTCTCGGCAACTAAAACGGCTGTCTTGGAGGTAAGTGTATAACCGTTCAGTGTTTCAAGCCGGCTGATGCGGTTTTCTCCTAAGTCATTCCACACCTTACCCCAAAGAAAACTTCTACCACCGGCCCGGCGCTCATCACTGGGCCCAGCGGGTCTTTTGTCGATTTGCTTTATCAAAAAGTTTTTTACCCATCGCATCCTTAACAGCCAATTAAAATAATTGCTTTTGCGGGCGGCGCTGATTTGTCGCTTGTTTGATCCGATATAGACTTCGATGTTGGCGATGCCTGTACTTCTCCAGGCTGTAGAAATATCACCCCACGGGATATTGAGGCTTGGGATTTTGAATGGACCATAATCTATTTCCATCGTCAGGCTCCCCGTGGGCACGGTTGTTAGCTTGCCATCTCTTCTGATCGCACTTCCATACCCGAGGCCTTCTACCATGGTTTTGGCAGTGCCGTGAGAGAGACCCGCTCCGGATGAGGCAAAGGCCAGCTGAAGGTGTGTAGCTGATGGCAGTCTATTCTTCAAATGCAGCGCAAGACAATCCGATGGCACAACGTCAAAACCGGTGCCCGGCATAATCATGATGCCAGCCTGCTTTCCATGCCCATCCAATCGAGATAAAGCTTCAAATACGACTGACTCGCCGGTGATGTCGGTATAATGAGTCTTCGTTTCCAGGCATGCCTGGACCATGGCTTTCGAGGTATATTGAAAAGGTCCTGCACAATGAATGATCATGGCACCTTTCCTCAATAAATTCTTTAACGCGTCAGCATCATTCACGTCCGCCACTTCGAAAGGGTAGCCTGTTTTTTCACTTTGCTGACGAAGTGCTCCGGCATTTCTGCCCGACAGAATAACCTTGAGGTTCCTGGCGCGACATTCTTCAACAATCAACCTGCCGGTATAACCATGCGACCCATAAAGAATGAGTGTTGTATTGGACATTTGGAACCCGGAACCCAAGACTTATTTGATTCGCTCGACTTGGGTTACAAAATACTTTGTGTCCCCCCGCCATGGAAACGAACTATACCGTTTTACATAGTACAAGTTGACCCGCTCACCGCTCAATGCAACTTCCTGAAGTTGTTTGATCACGTCACCTTCACCTTTTTCTACCGAGAAATCAAACGACTCCGCAATAGGACTTGCACCTTTGAGCGCGCCAAAAGTTTCTAGGTTTAGTTTACCTTCGAAAGTTTTGAAGATTACACCCTTTTCGCTGATGCGCAACACTTTGCCGGCCATCACGCCCCGTTCGTAAACGGCCCAATACATAAAGGCAAGCACGCCGATGATGATGATCAAACCAAGAATTAAGACACGCTTCAGAACCTTCACCGTAGTCTGTTTAATCCGCTGACCAAAACTTTCGTTTTCCATGATTATCGTGGTTTAGGCTGAGACAAGTTAGTCTTTCTCTTCAACTTAACATAAAAATAAATCGCACCGGCAATGACCATGATCGAAATCAACTGTGAATTGGAAAGCAGCGTTGCAATCACAAATCCGCGATCAAGATCACCGCGGAAAAGTTCAAGGACACCCCTGCCACTGGCATACGCAATCAGGTAAATCAAAAACAACTGCCCATCAAACTGCTTTCGATGCTTGAGAATGAGTAAGGTAATCAGGATACAAAAGATAAATCCGGATTCATATAACTGTGTTGGGTGAAGAGGCGTATTCAATGGTCTGGCCTGGCACGTCGGATCCACGAAAACGACCCCAAGGGAACTGAGGGTCGGCAATCCATAACAGCATCCCGCCATAAAGCAACCAATTCTTCCAAAACCATGGACTATGCACGTTACCGCAGCCATGACGTCCAGCATCGCCAGCGTGGGGATATTATTTTTCTTAAAATACCACAGCATGGCTGGTATGGAAAAGAGCAGTGATCCATAAAACACAAAGCCATTGGCCTTCAGAAATTCCTTGGGATGAAATAAATAAAGGGATGGTTCCTCAAAGAACATAAAGAGCTTGCCGCCTACAATTCCGGCTGCCACCAACAAAATAAAAAGCGTATTGCACTGATCGAAAGTAAGCCCAAAAAGCTTTTTCCCCCGCCACGTCATATAGGCAAATCCCAGCAACGCGCCTATTGCGATAAAAAAACCATACGTGTAAACCGTGAATGAGCCAAGTTCAAATAGAATGGGGTGCATAAGAACAATTGACCTGGAATAAAGAAATAAATCAGCGACCGTATGAGAGCGGCCAGGCGAGGTTACACGGTCATGATTTCCCCTTCTTTCTTTTTCATTAACGTATCTACTTTGCCGATAAACTCATCGGTGAGCTTTTGCACTTTGTCTTCCGCATCAATCAAATCGTCTTCTGCGGCGCCCTTTATCTTTTTGAGGGCTTCATTGGTCTCTTTCCGGATCGCGCGGATGCTGACTTTTCCATGTTCGCATTCGTGGCCCACCTGCTTGACGAGTTGTTTTCTTCGTTCTTCCGTTAGCATGGGGATATTAATGATCACGTGCTGCCCGTCATTTTGTGGGTTGAGACCCAGGTTGGCGGCCAGGATGGATTTTTCAATTTCCTGGATCAAGTTTTTTTCCCAGGGTTTGATGAAAATGGTTCTTGCATCCGGAGTAGTCATAGAGGATACCTGGTTCAGCGGACTCATTACCCCGTAATAAGAAACCATGATCCCATCAAGCATTGATGGGTTTGCTTTCCCGGCCCGTATCTTAGTCAGCTCATGGGCCACGTGATTGATTGCCTTGGTCATCAGGTCTTTGGCTTCCTCAAGGTTTAATTCAATTTCTTCCATGGTATTGAGATTAAAGTTTACCTGCCGGAGTCAACTAATCAGCGTTCCCGCTTCTTCTCCTTTCGCAATTTTCAACAAATTGCCTTTTTTGTTCATGTCAAAAACAATGATCGGCAGTTTGTTTTCCATACACAGGGTAAAGGCCGTCATGTCCATAATGCTGAGGTTTTTTGCATAGGCCTCCTGGAATGAGAGTGTTTTATACCGCACTGCGTCGGGGAATTTCTCAGGGTCTTTGGAATAAACGCCATCGACACGCGTACCTTTCAACACTACCTCGGCCTGGATCTCAATAGCGCGTAAACTGGCTGTGGAGTCGGTGGTGAAATACGGATTTCCAATGCCCGCACCAAAAATTACGATCCGTCCCTTTTCCAAGTGGCGGATCGCGCGGCGTCTTATAAACGGCTCACATACCTGCTCCATTTTCATTCCAGACATCAGGCGGGTATACATGCCATGCCGCTCGAACGCACTTTGTAACGCCATGGCGTTGATCACGGTGGCGAGCATGCCCATGTAGTCACCCTGTACGCGGTCAATATTCATCGATTCAGCTTGTCCGCCCCGAAAAATATTGCCGCCCCCAATGACGATCGCTATTTCCACACCCTCCTCTTTTACGGCCTTGATCTCGGCACTGTACTGCTCTAATACGGCTGGGTCAATATTGCTGTGCTTGGAGCCCGTCAGTGCTTCACCGCTGAGTTTGAGAACAATGCGTTTATACTTCATGCCGGGTTTTTGGCGTTGTTAAAACCTCGCAAATATGACCAGGATTTTCGGAATTTTTGATCAGGATTCTCAGGATTTGAGGATTTTTAGGATTGTTTTTTGAGAAATTTTTGAGCTTTCCCGGTTTGATATCTTCGTCCGGATAATCCTGATAATCCCAAATTCCTGATCTCCTGATCAGAACTCTACCAGCACCTGACCTTTTTCCACACTATCGCCCTTCTTCACTCTTACATTTTTCACGGTGCCTTCACCAGCGGCTTTGATGATGTTTTCCATCTTCATCGCCTCCAGGATAAGAAGTTGATCCCCCGTCTTTACGGCATCACCCGCTTTTATTTTAAGGTCAATGATCAATCCGGGCATGGGCGCTTTGATGATATTGATCTTGCTGCTGGCAGCGGCATTCATACCCATCTTCTCCAGGAGCAGGTCAACCTTGTCTTTGAGCTCAACTGAAAACAAATGACCATTGATTTTAAGGGTATAGGTTTTAGTGCCGGCATCTCTCTTGACTACTTCTGCCCGGTAACTCTTGTTGTGATGCAAGATGTGAAAATATCCATCGGCGACCCTCAGAACATCCCAAAGCAACGGCTGGCCGTCGACCAGCAGGCCCTCCTCAGCCAGCTCGATCTTAAATTTCTTCCCGTTAACTTTTGCTTGAAACATAGGTAAAAATAGAAATTAGCGGCTACAATCCAATCGGATGAACAGGAGGCAGCCTTACATAACCGCCCCTTTTTATTTTTTGAACGGGGCACGGCCTAACTCACAAATCGCAAATCATTAATTAATCATAAATCGCAATTCTGCACAATCTTTTTCGTCCGGTATCACCTCCCGGAGGGGAAGATACGCTTCGAACTTTCCGCCGGTCGTGATCCATTCAGTGGGAATATTTTATCGGAGATTCGGCTGAATTGCGATTAGTGAATTATTAGTGAATTGCGAACGGCGAATTGCGAGTAAGTAATTTTATATTACCTTTACGCCGTCGAAAGACAGGGGTGCCTAAAAAACAAGGGCTGAGATTATACCCACAGAACCTGATGCCGGTAATGCGGACGAAGGGAGGCAAAAAACACGTAAGTAAGGTACATTCCCCGATGTGCCTGCGGGTTTAAACCAACCATTAACATGTTCAAATTTATTTTCGCAGCGGCATTTTCTTTGCTGTCGCTTAACGCACTGGCACAGTTTACCATTTCAGGTACGGTGCGAGACGCCAAAACCAACGAGGCGCTAGGGCTTGCCTCCGTTCAAACCGAAGGCTACAACAGTTCTGCGGTCACCGATGAACTCGGCCGCTTTGAGCTAAAAGGAATACCAGCGGGCAATTATACGCTGGTGATCAGATTTCTGGGATACCACAATAAGACAGAATCCATTTCGCTCAACGACAATGTGGAATTGAGTATTTTACTCGAAGAGTCGGCACAACTCACCGACGAAATCGTTATCACGGCTACGCGCGCCACAGAAAAGAGCCCGACGACTTACTCCAACCTCAATAAGGTTGCCATTCAGCGACAGAATTTTGGTCTGGATTTCCCTTTTATTTTAAACTGGTCTCCTTCCCTGGTAACTACTTCTGATGCGGGAGCCGGCGTTGGTTACACGGGCCTGCGTATCCGGGGAAGTGACGCCACGCGTATTAATGTGACGATCAACGGTATTCCGTTTAATGACAGCGAGTCGCAGGGCGTTTATTGGGTAGATGTGCCCGATATTGCTACCTCCTCGCAGAGCATCCAGATCCAACGCGGTGTGGGCACTTCGACCAATGGGGCCGGGGCATTTGGTGCTTCCATCAATCTGCAAACCAACACGCGCAACGACAAATCTTATGCCGATCTGATCAATACCGTTGGATCCTTCAAGACGCACCGTCACACGGTTGGTTTTGGTACCGGGCTGATCAACGATAAGTTTGTCTTCGAGGGCCGGGCATCGTTAATCAAATCCAACGGCTTTGTCGATCGCGCATCGTCTGATTTGAGGTCATATTATTTCTCCGGCGGATATTTTGGCGAGAAGACGATGCTCAAAGCGATTGTCTTTGGAGGCAATGAAGTAACGTATCAAAGTTGGTATGGCGTGCCCGAATCCCGATTGAAGAATGATGTCAACGCAATGCTTGAGACCGCTGCGGCTGAAGGATGGAACACAGAACAAACCAACAATTTGCTGACTTCCGGCAGCAGGACGTTTAATGCGTATACCTACAAGAATCAGGTGGATAACTATAGTCAGGACCATTACCAATTGCACCTTTCGCATGTGTTCACTCCGTCTCTTACAGGCAACGTGGCTTTACATTACACCTATGGGCGTGGCTACTACGAGGAATTCAGGGCTGATGCCAGCTTTGACCAGTATGGCGTGGCCAATGCGGTTATTGGCGGGGACACCATCAACACATCTGACCTTGTACGAAGGCGCTGGCTTAACAATCACTTTTACGGCGCCACCTATTCGCTGAAATATGATGCAAACAAATTAAGTTCGGTTATCGGAGGAGGCTGGAACCATTACGATGGCGATCACTACGGCGAAATTTCCTGGGCTAAAATTGCGATCAACATCCCAAAGGACTATCGTTATTACTTCAACAATGGAAGTAAGTACGACTTTAATATTTTCTGGAAGAATAATTACCAGCTGACGGACAAACTGAATGGCTTTGTTGATCTTCAATACAGGATGGTCACCTACCATGCTGCCGGTGCGGAAGACAATGCCTTCGACTTTAGTGCGAAATATAATTTTTTCAACCCCAAGGCAGGCGTGACCTATGAGCTTTCTCCGCAGGAGCAACTTTATGCGTCGTACAGCATCGGTAACCGGGAACCGATACGCGAAGATTTTGTCAACGCCGTCGCAGGCGAAAGACCTCAATCCGAGACACTTCACAATATCGAAACAGGGTGGAGGGTACGCAGGAATGGTCATGCCCTCAACGTCAATTATTATCTGATGGATTACAAAAATCAATTGGTGCTGACGGGAAAGCTCAATGATGTTGGTGCCGCCATCCGTACCAATGTGCTCAACAGTTACCGTGAAGGAATTGAAATCGACGGCGGTATCCGGCTTAATTCCAAATTCGCCTGGAATGCCAACCTCACCGTCAGTCGCAATAAAATACGCAATTTCAACGAGGTCCTTTACGACTATGGAACCAACTACGATCAATACAATGCAGTGGAGAGGCCCCATAAGCATACCGACATTTCATTTTCTCCCAACATCATTGCAGGTTCCTCCTTTACCTTTTCTCCGATCCGCGCGCTGGACTTTACCTTGCTGACAAAATATGTTGGCCGTCAGTTCCTCGACAATACGTATGATGACTCCCGCAAAATCGAAGCTTATTTTATCAACGACATCCGGATGAAATATGCTTGGAAGCCGGCGTCGATGAGGGAACTTTCGGTTAGCGTGCTGTTGAATAATATCCTTGATGTGAAATACGCTTCCAATGGATACACGTACGGTTATCTTGGAGGCGGGTCCGAAGTGCGGCAGAATTATTACTATCCACAGGCGGGAAGAAATATTTTGGTGATGATGAGCTTGAGGTTTTAGCGACCAGAATCCAGAATCCGGCTTACCTTTGCATCATGTCTCATCAGCCGACGCATCACTTCACGCTTTCCGCCTTGTTGCGGCTGACCCGGTTTTGGAATCTGGTAATCATCGGGATTTCCCAATACTTTACTGCCGGGTTGCTCATCCGCTTCCAAAACCTGCTTGACTACCGGCTCTTTCTTCTTTCCATCTCCACCATTCTCATCGCCGCCGCAGGATATAGCATCAACGATTATTACGACGTAAAAATAGACCTGATCAACAAGCCGGATCGCGTTGTGATCGGTAAAAGCATTACCCGGCGGTACGCGATTCTTTTTCACACGCTTCTCTCCCTTTCGGGTGTGGGAATTGGTTTTTTCCTGAGTTGGAAAATTGGCGCAATTAATTTTCTTTCCGGCTTTTTGCTGTGGTGGTATTCCAATAATCTCAAACGCCAGCCATTCATCGGTAACTTTACCGTTGCCCTGCTCACCGGTCTTTCGATTGAATTGGTGAACGTATTGTACGAAGTAAAC
>JBGPGZ010000045.1:0-15421 GCA_041484175.1 Cyclobacteriaceae bacterium
AATCTGCATTGCACCCACTCTGGTTCGAAGCAGATGAGTACCAGTGTCAGATTGCTTCGGGCATCGGTACACGCTTCAAAATAGTTCTGACGGATTTCGGGGAATATTGCACGCCTCCAGCGGGTTGCCCTCGCAATGACGATCACCTCGAACGAGTTGCCCTCGCAATGACGATTACCTCTAACGAGTTGCCCTCGCAATGACGACCTACTTCAACAACACCGGCATACTCGCCACCAGCGTCATCAGGTCCTCATCGCCCACCATTTTCTTTTCATCGGCGACGAGCAGGAAGTTTTCATACAACGTGTTCAGTTCATCGCCTTCGAAGTGGTAGCCTAACAATTCCACACGGTGCTTGAGGGCTGCCCGGCCGCTGCGGGCTGTGAGAACAATCGAGGAAGCCGGAACACCTACATCCGACGGATTGATGATCTCATAATTCTCGGCGTGCTTTAAGAATCCATCCTGGTGAATCCCGGAGGAGTGAGCAAAAGCATTGGCCCCCACGATCGCCTTGTTTGGCTGGACGGGCATGCGCATCATCCCTGACACGAGTTTGCTGAGGCTATACAATCTTTCAGATTTAATTCCCGTCTCAAACCCCAGGTCCTTATGCACCTGGAAAATCATTGCCACTTCTTCCAACGACGTGTTGCCTGCCCGCTCGCCGATACCGTTGATGGTTACCTCCACCTGCCGGGCCCCGTTCATGACACCGAAAATCGTATTCGCGGTGGCGAGCCCAAGGTCGTTATGACAATGGCACGATATCACTGTCTTATCAATGTTTCTTACGTTTTCAAACAGATATTGAATCCTCTTTCCGTATAGTTGGGGTAAACAATACCCTGTCGTATCCGGAATGTTGACGACATCGGCTCCTACCTCGATCACCGCCTCTACCAGCTTGGCAAGAAAAGCCAGATCTGCTCGTCCCGCGTCTTCGGCAAAAAACTCGACTTGATAGCCCTTGGTTTTCGCATATTTCACAGCCCACACACCCTGCTCCAGCACTTGCTCGCGCGTGCTGCGGAACTTGTGAACGATATGAACATCCGAGGAGCCGATTCCCGTGTGGATGCGACCGCGCTTGGCGTGATGCAATGCCTCGGCGGCAACGTCGATATCATCTTTCTTGGCTCGCGTCAGGGCGCATACTACCGGTGTATTCACCGCCTTCGAGATCTCCACTACCGACAAAAAATCTCCTGGACTGGAAATAGGAAAACCAGCCTCAATAATATCCACACCCAAAGCCTCCAGTTCGCGGGCGATCTCGACTTTCTCTTCCGTTTTCAACTGACAGCCGGGCACCTGCTCTCCGTCGCGGAGGGTGGTGTCGAAGACCTGGATTTTCTGGCTCATAGTTTTTGATCTTTATTTCTGTTAACGGATCGCAGCAATAAATGACGCTGTGTTCACCGCTGTTGGATCAACCGTTTCCTTTTTGATCTTTTCAATCACCGTTTTTCCCATCGCCCTTGTATTCAATATATTTTGTTTCGGTGTCCGGGCATCCGCCAGATCCGATGTCCTGAATCCCTGCTTTAATGTTTGCTCGACTGCGTTGATCACCGCCTTTGACTCCGCATTCATTCCGAAAGAAATGTCAAGCATCAGCGCAACAGACAAAATCGAGGCGAGCGGATTCGCTATTCCCCTGCCGGTAATGTCATGGGCACTTCCGTGAATGGGCTCGTATAATCCCACCGTATCTCCTACCGAGGCGGAGGCCAGCATCCCCATTGAGCCGGCGATCTGGGAGGCTTCGTCGGTCAGGATGTCTCCAAACAAATTTCCGGTCAGCACCACATCAAAACTTCTTGGGTTTTGAATAAGTTTCATCGCCGCCGAATCGATAAAGAGGTGTTCAAGCTGAACGTCGGGATATTGTTTGCCAATATCCTGAACGACTTCTCTCCAAAGGCGGGAGCTTTCGAGCACATTCGCTTTATCAACACTGGTTACTTTCTTCCTGCGCACCATTGCGGCCTGAAATGCCTTATGCGCGATGCGCTCGATTTCGTAGCGCTGATAGATCATCAGATCAAAGGCCGTGTTGCCGTTGTCTTTTCGGCCTTTTTCCCCAAAATATACGTCGCCCGTAAGCTCGCGGAAAAAGAGGATGTCCGAGCCCTTGAGGATCTCCGCTTTGATGCTGGAGGCTTCAAGCAATTCATTGAAAAGTTTGATCGGCCGCAGGTTTGCGTACAGACCCAACTCTTTGCGCATCTTCAGAAGACCCTGCTCAGGTCTTACTTTCCTGGTGGGGTCATTATCGTAGGCCGGATGACCGACGGCGCCAAAAAGAATGGCATCACAGTTTTTTAATTTGACCAGGGTCGCATCGGGTAAAGGATCTCCAGTCGCTTCGATCGCCTCATGACCGATCAACGCTTCATCAAATTCAAATTGATGACCAAACACCTCTGCAATTTTCTCCAATACCTTTTTCCCTTCGGCTGTCACTTCCTTGCCGATGCCGTCTCCGGGCAATATGATGATCTTCTTTTTCATTTATGATGCCTGGTTTGCCAGGTCAAACTCCTTTATTTCTTGTTTAAGACTTAATAAATAGTCGATGTCGTCATGGCCGTTGATCATGCACGCCTTTTTGTACGGATTAATTTCAAAACTTTCCTTAACGCCATTCACCTCCACTACCTGTCCTTCCAGATCCACCACCAGTTGGGTTTTCGGATTTTGCAATAGCGTATCAAAGAGTTTTGTCAGGTATACGTCCGATACCACCACGGGGAGCAAACCGTTGTTGAGCGCATTGTTCTTAAATATGTCGGCAAAGAAGCTGGAGATGACGACTCGAAAACCGTAATCATAAATAGCCCATGCTGCATGCTCCCGGCTGCTGCCACAACCGAAGTTCTTGCCTCCAACCAAAATCTTGCCGGCATACGTTGCGTTGTTGAGTACAAATTCTTTTACCGGATTTCCTTCCGCATAGCGCCAGTCGCGGAAAAGATTGTCACCAAAGCCTTCGCGCGTGGTCGCCTTCAGAAAGCGGGCCGGGATGATCTGGTCGGTATCAATGTTTTCGACAGGCAGGGGAACTGCAGTGCTCTTCAATATGGTAAATTTCTCCTTGCTCACTTTTTATGCTATTGGTTATAACCGGTTGTTGCCATCAAATACATTTTCATTGAGGCACCTTCATTGTGCAGCCATTGGCCATATTCATCAATCGCCGCAATTCTCTCCTTCTCGGTCACATATCCATCGCTTACCAATTGATGACCGCGTGTTTCAGCTACTTTTCTCCAGATGCCCGCCGTCTCCAAAAAGTCCGGATTCTCCTTGCAAGATGATTCCGACTGGTCGGTTACGGAAATTCTTTTTAGGCCGACTTCTGAAAACATCATTTCAAGCTGATCGGCGATCTGATTGTCCATCCCTGCCTCTTGCCTCCAATTCAAAAAGGCTGCATAAAAGCGCACCATGCTTCGGGGAGGAGTCGGCTGCCATTCTATTTTCTCATGATTGTAGTCCAGTACGGAAATACAGCCATCATTCTTCAGGCAGTTTTTCATCTTCAGCAATGCCTTCTTTGGGTCGTTCATCCACTGCAAAGTCCTCGCCGCAGTAATTACATCAAATTGTAAATCGGTTTCGAAATCCATGACATTGACCCGCAGAAATGAAAGTTGGGGAAACGCGCTGTACTTTTCTATTGCCAGAGATATGAGCTCAGCGCTTGTATCGATACCAACAACTCTTCCGCCATCTCCAACTTTTTCAGCAATGCCTATTGTAATAGCACCCGATCCGCACCCAACATCCATGACCGTCAACCCTTTCCTGAGCAAGGGCAACAGGTTTTTATTATCGCGTTCCAGCGTACGCCTGTCCAGGACCGCATGAGTGCCTGTTGGCATGCTTGCCCGTTGTGTTGCAATAGGGTCTCTTGTATCAACCATTCGTGTCAAACAAATTCTCTCACATCCGTTACCTTTCCGGTAATCGCCGCTGCAGCCGCACTCAAGGGACTCGCAAGAAACGTCCTCGACTTCGGCCCTTGTCTTCCTTCAAAATTTCTGTTGGAGGTGGAGATGCAATATTTTCCTGCCGGAACTTTGTCTTCATTCATACCAAGACAGGCCGAACAGCCGGGACCTCTTAATTCAAACCCGGCAGCTTCAAAGATCTTGTCCAACCCCTCTTTCTTTGCTTGTTCTTCCACTTGCTTTGATCCGGGAATCACCCACACTTCCACATTGGCGGCTTTCTTTTTTCCTTTGACGATCGAGGCCACCAGGCGAAGGTCCTCGATCCGTGCGTTGGTGCAACTTCCGATAAATACATAATCCACCGCTTTGCCCAGCAAGGACGAGCCCTGCTCCAAACCCATATAGTCAAGTGCCTTTCTGAACGAAGTTTGTTCGCTGATCTCCTTTAATTCCGCCACGGTAGGGATCCTGTCGGTGACCTTCATACCCATACCGGGATTGGTGCCATACGTGATCATCGGCGCAATGTCGGCCGCATCGAAGACCAGTGTTTTGTCGTAGACTGCGCCCTCATCGGTTCCCAATTTTTTCCACCGTTCCACCGCGCGATCAAATTCCTCTCCCTGGGGAGCAAATTTTCTTCCTTTGATGTAGTTAAAAGTAGTTTCATCGGGAGCTATCAATCCGCCGCGGGCTCCCATTTCGATGCTCATGTTGCAGATCGTCATCCGCGCTTCCATTGACAGGTTGCGGATCGTGTCGCCGGCATATTCCACAAAGTAGCCGGTTGCGCCACTGGCGGAGATCTTTGAAATGATATACAGTATGATGTCTTTGCTCAGCACACGCCTGGCCAGCTTCCCGTTGATTTCAATTCTCATCGTCTTGGCCGGGTATTGAAGAACGCATTGTGTAGCAAGTACCTGCTCCACTTCACTGGTGCCGATACCAAAAGCAATATTCCCAAACGCACCATGCGTAGAAGTGTGACTGTCACCGCACACAATGGTCATGCCGGGTAACGTCAATCCCAACTCCGGCCCGATGATATGAACGATGCCTTGAAATGGATGACCGAGGTCATACAACGCAACGCCAAAATCTTTGCAGTTCCTCCTGAGTGTTTCAACCTGGTGACGCGACAACGCTTCTTTGATCGGCAGGTGTTGGTCTTTGGTTGGAACGTTATGGTCGGCCGTTGCGGTGGTACGATTCACATTAAAGACCCCGATTCCCCGTTTGCGCAATCCGTCAAATGCTTGCGGGCTGGTCACTTCATGAATAAAGTGCCGGTCGATAAACAAAGCATCAGGATAACCATCACTGCGGTTGACCACGTGGCTCTCCCAGATCTTTTCAAAAATTGTTCTTGGTTTCGACGAATTCACAACAAGCGTTAGTTTGGCCTCTATCTTATAAAATGAAACCGCCCCGATTCATATCGAGGCGTTTTTTTGAGTGTAAAATTAAATTCTATCCCAATTTTTACTTTTCACACTTCCCTACGAATATGATAAAAATATAACGTCACCGTTACAAAATTCAACTAAAATTTTTTACTTCCGATAAACAACTGTTTGGCAGGCGAGTTCCCAAAAAGAATCTGAAGCACAAACAAATGTTAGGCAGTGACTACACCAAATACTCAAACAAATTCTCGTTTTGATTGATTTCGGTAAAGTTCAGTTTATAGTGGTTCATGCGGCCAATCAGCGATCCAAAATCCTCCTTTGATTTGACTTCGATCCCAATCAAGGCAGGACCCGTTTCCTTGTTGTGTTTCTGAATAAACTCAAAGCGAACAATATCGTCGTTGGGACCGAGGATGTGATTGACAAATTCCTTCAGCGCCCCCGGACGTTGAGCAAAGCGCACGATGAAATAATGCTTAAGTCCTTCGTAGAGCAGCGAGCGTTCCTTGATTTCCTGCATCCTGTCGATGTCATTATTACCGCCGCTCACAATACAAACCACCTTCTTTCCTTTGAGCTTGTCGCCGTACTGGTCCAGCGCCGCTATCGAAAGTGCGCCGGCCGGCTCTACCACGATCGCATCTTCATTGTACAGTTGCAAAATGGTGCTGCTCACCTTTCCCTCCGGCACCAGGAGCATGTCGGTCAATGAATTTTTGCAAAGCTCAAACGTGAGGTCGCCTACTTTTTTTACAGCAGCACCGTCAACGAAGCGTTGAATTTTCTCAAGCACAACGGGCTTGCCCGCTTTCAGCGCTTCTTTCATCGACGGAGCTCCTTGCGGCTCTACTCCGATGATTTTTGTTTTGGGGGAGTACACCTGAAAATACTGGATGCACCCTGCGGCAAGTCCGCCTCCCCCCACGGGCACAAACAAGTAGTCAATATCGCTTTGTTCTTCTACAATTTCCTTCGCTACCGTACCTTGTCCTTCTATCACTTTGGGATGGTCGAAAGGGGGGATGAACACCTTTTCGTGCTCGTGTACAAAGGCAAGCGCGTAATTCTGACATTCGTCAAACGTATCACCGATCAACACGATCTCAATATTGTCGCCGCCAAACATCTTCACCTGGGTGATCTTTTGCTTGGGCGTAATAGCCGGCATGTAGATGACGCCGTGAATTCCCAACAACTTGCAAGAAAATGCAACTCCCTGCGCGTGGTTCCCTGCACTTGCGCAAACAACCCCGCGACGCCTTTCCTCTTCACTCAGACTTTGGATCAGGTTATACGCCCCGCGGATCTTATAGGACCGCACTACCTGTAAGTCTTCGCGCTTGAGATAAAGTTCGCAGCCAAATTGCTCCGACAGTTTCCTGTGAAACTGTAATGGCGTTCTGAGGACCACCGGTTTCAGTATTTCATGAGCGGTTGCGATGTCGATTGTTTTATTGATGGAAGTTACCATATGCGTTCAGTAGGCAGTAGGCAAATAGCAGTGGGCAATAATTTTGCTTGCCTATTGCCAGTTGCCATTTGACTGCTATTAAGTATGTTCTGGAAGTTACCATATGTTGTCAGTAGGGAGTGGGCAAATGGCAGTAGGCAATGATTCTTTTGCCTATTGCATACTGCCCTTTGCCTACTTTCTTTTATTTATTGTTTGCTAATCATTGCTAACGCTCGTGCCTACTGCCAATTGCCTCTTGCCTACTAGTTGATCATGCTTGCCTCTACCGTGGCCTTCTCCGGTCTCAGCTTGCGCACGGCGGCACCCGCTTGCCATAGTTCGCTGTCGCGGACTTCCTTCAATTCCTCCGCGAGCTTTTCGCGATAGTCGGGTTTGCTGCAAGTTTCGATGGTGCGTTTTGCTTCCGCACCGCTGGCAACACTTTCATAAAGTTCTTTGAAAACAGGTAGTGTTGCCGCTTTGAAACGCTTCTTCCAATCAAGGGCTCCGCGTTGCGCCGTGGTGGAGCAGTTGGCGTACATCCAGTCCATCCCGTTTTCGGCAACCAGGGGCATGAGGCTTTGCGTGAGTTCTTCAACTGTTTCATTGAATGCTTCGGAAGGGGAGTGGCCTTTGGATCGCAACACTTCGTACTGCGCCTCAAAAATTCCGGCGATCGCGCCCATAAGCGTTCCACGCTCACCGGTCAGGTCAGAATAAACTTCTTTTTTGAAATCGGTTTCAAACAGATAGCCGGATCCTACACCGATACCAAGCGCGATTGCTTTGTCTTTTGCTTTGCCGGTTGCGTCCTGAAAGACGGCATAACTGGAGTTGATTCCCTTTCCCTGGAGAAAGAGCCTGCGAACCGATGTTCCCGAACCTTTCGGAGCTGCCAGCACGACATCAATATCCGACGGAGGAATAATTCCGGTTTGTTCCTTGAACGTAATGCCAAACCCGTGCGAGAAGTAAAGCGTTTTTCCTTTTGTCAAATGGGATTTGATCGTAGGCCATAGGGCAATTTGGCCGGCATCGGAAAGCAGGAACTCGATGATGGTCCCACGTCTGGCAGCTTCTTCGATGTCAAATAAGGTTTCACCGGGCACCCATCCGTGTTCAAGAGCTTTGTGCCAGGTCTTTGAACCTTTGCGTTGACCTACGATTACGTGAAAGCCATTGTCGCGCAGGTTGAGCGCCTGGGCCGGACCCTGGACGCCGTAACCGATGATCGCAATTGTTTCCTTGCGTAACAGTTCCAATGCTTTTTCCATCGGAAACTCCTCGCGCGTTACTACTTCTTCTATGGTTCCGCCGAAATTGATCTTTGCCATATGCTTATTGGTTGATTGGTTGATTGATTGATTTATTGAAGTGTTGATCTTTAAAGGGAGGTCAATTGTTTGTGGTGACGTTCGCTAAGTTCGAAATAGTGCGCGCTGCCTTCTTTGTAGTTGGCGTATTCTACTTCGATTAGCTTTTCGAGTTGATGTTTCACTTTTTCCATGAGGTCGGGCGTGGTATACAAAAGCAGGATAGCCTCGCCCTTATGAAAGTCTCCTTCATATTCATGCGCGATCAGTTTTCTGATCCGCACGCGCCTCCGGTTCAACACATTGACAATCCTATTAAGGATCGAAAAATTGTTGTCCGCAACTATTTCCAAAGTGAAGTCTTGCTTCATGGATCAGGATTTAAATCAGGATTTAAGGATTATCAGGATTTTCATGATTTTTTACTTCTTACTTGTTGTTTCTTTTCTTACTTCTTACTTTGTTACATCCACACCAAACCGAATACTGACCTACCGATTACCGATCACCGATCACCGATTACCGATTACTTCGGTTTCTCCAACAATACCTCGGCGACCCCCGCTCCCGCGGGAACCATTGGGAACACATTATCCTCTTTCCCTACAACGGCTTCGAGGAAGAACGGCGTCTCGGCGGCCAGCATTTCCTTCAGGGCTGACTGCAAGTCTTCACGCTTTTCCGCTTTCCGGGCAGGTATGCCATACGCTTCGGCCAGTTTTACAAAATCAGGGTTAACCATTTCCGTAAAGGAGTAACGCTTTTCGTGAAAGAGTTCCTGCCACTGGCGAACCATGCCGAGAAAATTATTATTTAAAACGAGGATCTTAACCGGGATCTTGTATTGCATGATCGTACCCAACTCCTGGAGTGTCATCTGAAAACCGCCATCGCCGATCACGGCTACAACTTGTTTGCCAGGCATTCCCATTTTCGCGCCCATCGCGGCGGGCAAGGCAAAGCCCATCGTCCCCGCTCCGCCCGATGTTACATTGGTCCGTGGCTTTTTGTATTTATAGTATCGCGAGGTGGTCATCTGATGCTGACCCACATCCGTCACGATGATCGCCTCGCCCTTGGTGAACTCCGAAAGATAATTGACGACTTCGGCCATCATCAGCGGACCGGTAGGATTGAACTCGTACTTGCTGATTTTTTCGTGTTCCATCCGGCTGAAGGCGTGGAAAGTTTCAAACCATTCTTTGTGTTCATTGGGTTTGCAGGCCATAGTCAGCGCGTGCAATGCTTCCTTCGCATCGGCATGTACCGCCACATCCGCTTTAATGATCTTGTGGATCTCGGCCCTGTCAATTTCTATATGAATGACCTTTGCCTGTTTGGCATACTTGCTCACGTTGCCAGTGACACGGTCGTCAAAGCGCATGCCTACGCCAATCAGCAAATCGCACTGGTTGGTGTTGACATTGGGCCCGTAATTTCCGTGCATGCCAAGAAATCCCACATAGTTCGGATGATCGGTAGGAAAACCACTCAAACCAAGCAACGTAGATGCAACGGGTATCCCCGTCTTTTCAGAGAAGGCAATCAATTCTCTTGTTGCCCCCGACAAGATCACACCTTGTCCGGCGAGGAGGTAGGGGCGCTTTGCCTGGTTGATCAATTCGGCGGCGGCCTCTACCTGCGAAAGTTGTAAATCAGGTTTTGGTTTATACGTGCGGACACTTTCACATTTTTTATATTCGACCACATCGATCAACTCATTTTGCGCATTCTTGGTGATGTCTACGAGCACCGGTCCGGGGCGACCTGTCCGCGCAATGTAAAATGCTTTGGCGATGGCAGGTGCAATGTCTTTGGCTTCGGCTACCTGCACATTCCATTTCGTTACCGGAATGGTCGTATTGACAACGTCAATTTCCTGAAATGCATCCGTACCCAACAAGTGCGCATAAACCTGGCCTGTGATGCAAACAATTGGTGTCGAGTCGATCAGCGCATCGGCCAACCCGGTGACCAGGTTGGTAGCACCCGGACCGGATGTCGCCATAGCAACTCCTACTTTCCCGGATACACGCGCATATCCTTGTGCTGCGTGCACTGCCCCCTGCTCGTGACGCACGAGGATGTGTTGAAGCTTGTCGGCATAATGATAAAGTGCGTCATAGACTGGCATGATGGCGCCGCCAGGATAACCAAACAAGGTTGTTACACCTTCCGCTACCAGGCAACGGAGTAATGTTTCCGATCCGGAAATTTCTTGTTTCGGTTGGTCCTGATTGTTCCCGGTATTTACCAGGGGTTCAATCTTCGTCAGTAACGCATCCATCGGCCGCGGTTTTTACTTGTTTTGCATATTTATAGAGTACGCCACTGGTTACACGCAGGGCAGGTGCCTTGTATTTCGATCTACGGATCGCCAGGGTTTTTTCATCCACCAATAAATTGAGCTCATGTTTGCGAACATCAATTTCAATCCAATCACCATCTTCCACCAGGCCAAGCAGCCCACCGTCAAACGCTTCCGGAGTAATGTGACCCACCACCAGACCATGCGTGCCACCCGAGAACCTTCCGTCAGTAATAAGCGCGACACTTTTGCCAAGGCCCGCGCCCATGATCAGGCTCGTGGGCTTGAGCATTTCGGGCATGCCCGGCGCTCCCCTTGGCCCCACAAACCGGATTACTACTACGTCACCTTCTTTTATTTTTCCCGACCGGATGCCATCGACCAATTCAAACTCGCCGTTAAACACACGCGCATGTCCTTTGAATTTTTCGCCTTCCTTTCCGGTGATCTTGGCTACCGAACCTTTTACAGCCAGGTTGCCATAGAGAATCTGCAAGTGCCCGGTTTTCTTTAATGGCTTTTCAATGGGGTGGATGATATCCTGCCTATCAAAATCCAGCGAAGGAGCATCCTTTAAATTTTCTCCGATGGTTTTGCCAGTTACCGTGATGCAGTTTGGATGCAGATAACCTCTTTCCAACAAATATTTCATTACCGCCGGCATACCGCCCACTTTATGAAGGTCGCCCATCAGATACCGGCCGCTGGGTTTGAAGTCGGCAAGCAGGGGTGTCTTGTCCGAAATGCGCTGAAAGTCTTCCTGCGTGATCTTTACGCCTACCGATTTTGCCATCGCGATAAGGTGAAGAACGGCATTGGTTGATCCACCCAACGCGATGATCACAGTGATTGCATTTTCGAATGCCTCCGCGGTCATGATGTCGCGGGGCTTGAGGTCTTTTTCAAGAAGCCGGTAGATTGCATCTCCTGACCTTCGGCATTCGTCCGATTTTTCTTTGCTTAGCGCAGGATTCGAAGAGGAATAAGGCAGCGACATTCCCAGCGCCTCAATTGCCGCCGCCATCGTGTTGGCCGTGTACATTCCACCGCAAGCTCCGGCACCCGGACAGGAATGTTGGATGATGCCTTTGTAATCCTCATCGGAGAGTTTATTTGCCAGCTTTTCGCCCAGCGCTTCAAATGCCGAAATGATATTCAATTCTTTGCCCTTCCAATTCCCGCCGGCAATCGTTCCTCCGTATACCATGATCGCAGGCCTGTTCAACCGACCCATCGCAATGAGCGACCCTGGCATGTTTTTATCACAACCGACGACGGCAATAAGTCCATCATAATATTGTGCTCCACAAACCGTTTCAATAGAGTCCGCGATAACTTCTCTGCTCACCAGGGAATAGCGCATGCCCTCGGTGCCATTCGAGATGCCGTCACTTACGCCGATCGTATTAAAAATCAATCCCACTAACTCCTGGTCCCACACCGCCTGTTTTACTTCACGCGCCAGGTCATTAAGGTGCATATTGCAAGTATTGCCGTCATAGCCTGTACTCACGATTCCGACTTGTGCTTTTTTCAAATCATGTTCTGTAAGACCAATACCGTAGAGCATCGCTTGGGAAGCGGGCAACGTTGGGTCTTGGGTGATGGTCTTGCTGTATTTGTTCATTAACCTCACCCCGTCCCTCTCCAAAGGAGAGGGGGGATTGGGGGAATTTGTATTTGTCTCAACGCTCATTTAATCGGATCATCATCAAAGCCCCTCTCCTTTGGAGAGGGGTTGGGGTGAGGTTAAACTATAACGTAACTGTAACTCTTATCTAATACAATACACTTATACGCCTCCTGAATAATCAACCCAATCGAGTTTTGCCATGACTTGTTGAAGGGTTGTCCTTCGATGGATTCGATGCCGATTATTTCGGCGGCAGTTCCGCAGAAAAAGGCGTTGTCGGCTTCGAAGAGTTCTTCGGGGCGGAAGTGTTTTTCTTCCACCGGAAGATCAAGCTCCCTGCAAATGTCAAGGATGGTATTCCGCGTGATGCCCGGCAGAATATTGCCGAGGGGGGGCGTGTAGAGTATGCCGTCCTTCTCAAAAAAGAAATTTGCTCCCGGGGCTTCGGCAACGTATCCGTTGATGTCCAGCATCAAGGCCTCATCGAAGCCGCGTTCCTTTGCTTCCATGGTGGCCATGATGGAGTTGACGTAATGACCGCAAGCTTTGGCTTCTGCTTTCAGCGATTTTGGATTCGGACGTTGAATCGAGGAAATGCAAACGCGCAGTGACTGGGTGCTAAAATATTTTCCCCATTCCCACGCTGCTATCATGAGGGACACTTCCTTCGGTGCGCTGAGCGACATGTTCGGACTGCAAAATACCAACGGGCGGATGTAGGCATTTGTCAAATTGTTTTTCTCCAGAAGCTGATAGGAGATTTGCGCAAGTTCTTCGGCATCGTGATCAAAGGGGATGCCAATGAGGGCAGCGCTTCGCCGGAGGCGCTCGTAGTGTTCATGGGCTTTAAAGATCTTTACACCATTCACGGTTTGGTAGGCGCGGATCCCCTCAAATACTCCATAACCATAGTGGAGCGTTTGGCTGAACAAGTCGATCTTGGCTTCAGCCGCCTTTACAAATTTGCCGTCCAAAAAAAGCACCGTGTCGTCGGAATAGTACATGTTTTTAAACAATCGTTAGTTTGTAGTGAATCATAGAAAATAAAACCGCCCCGAGATCTTCGAGGCGGTTCATGAAATTATTGTTCAATATCTTCACCGCCTCGGTTTTCGAAGAATAATGACGTTCACCAGCAACAACACGCCATTGATCGACTCAATCGCGTTATTATCGCTGTGGAATGTCATTACTAAATTCATGCCGTTGCGTGACAGTTTTTGCTGCTCTACAAGGTTCAATAATTTTAGGATGTTATTCAAGGATAAAGGGTAAATAAATTTCGAGATTGTTTGTATAACAAGTGTTCGGTAGTATGCAGGGGGCGGTTTTTTGACACGAAGGCACGAGGGTACAAAGTGGGAGACGAGCCAACATCGCAAAAGCACATCTCTTTCTATGAAATGTCATACCGGGCAGGCACAAACTGGCCAATGAAAGCTAAGCCATGCTTGACCCGGTACCCCGCGGAAATCAACGTAGAGAAGGTGCTATGAAATCCGCTCGTGCGATCGCCTCGGGGTCCCGGGTCAAATATCACTTATCCTCCGTAGCTGCGCTGGTACCTGCCCGGGATGACATTCCATAGGTAAGTTTGCAATTATACTTCTCCTTTGCGAAGCTTTGCCCCTTTGCGTCTTAGCTGTAGAGGACACTAACCCGACCCCAAATACTCCACAATCCCATCCCGAATCGCTGTAAAAGTCCTTATCAAAATCTCCTCATCCTCTTCCAGCAAGGTTACCCTGAATCCATGCAACTCGGAGCAGAACGAAGAAATCGGCACAACGCAAACGCCTTTTGCCCCTAGCAAATAATATACAAAGCGTTTGTCAAGGGGCATGTCTTCATTCACCCAGCGATCCACCAACTCCTTGATCGCGGGATGATCAATTTTCATTTTTTGTCCCGGTTTCAAAACGCCCTTGCGGAAGATGATGGTATTGTAGAATGCGCCAAAAGTTTCGTTCACCGTGAGCTGCGGAACCGTGTGTAAAATATCGGCGATGATCCTGCTGCGTTTACCGATCTTCTGGTTGGTGGCCTCGCGGTATGTTTTGAACCGCGGGTCGCCGAAGATTTTCGGGATCGCCAGCTGCGGAAGTTTGGTTGAACACACCTCGATCATCTTCGCATTGTCAAGCGCCTGGCAAAAGCGGTTGAAGTCTTCGTCCTTGTCGCGGTTGTAATACTCCATCCATCCGCAGCGCGCTCCCGGCCAGGGCAGTTCCTTGGAGATTCCTTTCATCGAAATTCCCGGAATATCTTTAATCACTTCCGCCAGCGCATAAGCGCGCGCCCCATTGTAGGTGATGTTGATATAGATCTCGTCGCAGACCAGGAAGAGTTTGAACTCACGCGCGATCTCCACGATACGTTGCAAGGTAGCCAAGGGGTAAACCATCCCGGTAGGGTTGTCGGGGTTGATGATCAGGATGCCGACGATGTTGGGGTTGTACTTCACCTTATTATAGAGGTCATCGAGGTCTGGGTACCATTTGTTTTCGGGGTCGAGTTTGTAGGTCAGCGGTTCATGACTGGCATGCGCTGCCTCGGCGCTCGAGTGCGTGGAGTAGGCAGGAGAGGGGCCGATCACCCGCGAGGTAGGCGTGATGTATTGATACACTTTGGCGATCGCGTCCCCCAGACCGTTGAAGAGACAAATATCATCGGCTGTTATCTGAACACCATTCAACGCATTGGTTTGACGTGCCAGGAATTCCCTTGTATCCAGGATTCCCTTGGAAGGGCAGTAACTATACGATTCATTTTGCAGCACCAGCTCCGCCACGATCTGCCGGATCCAATCCGGAAGGTGATGATGTTTCTGAATCGGGTCGCCGATGTTTTCCCAGTAGATCTCCTTGCCAAGCCTTTTGATTTGCTCCGCCTTCTTTACAATCTCGCGGATCTCATAAGTGAGTTCGCTGGCACCTGAGCTTAGTAGTTGTTGACGCATGACGCTAAATTCTAGCGGGCAAAGATAAATGAAAAGGCATCGAGGAACCAACCGTCATTGAGGGGACTCAATTAGGGAGGCAATGGGGTGCCCTTGCAATGCGTCATTGCGAGCCGAATAGGGAGGGAGGTCACAAACTTAGATCGAAGCCCGTCCGACCGGGATCATCCGGGCGGGCAATCTGCATTCACCAGGTCTCCTTCGAAGCCAATGCGTACCAGTGTCAGATTGCTTCGGGCATCATTACACACCTCTAACGTGTTGCCCTCGCAATGACGGTTTCAAACGGGTGCCCTGGCAATGCGTCATTGCGAGCCGAATAGGGAGGGAGGTCCGCAAACTTAGATCGAA
Source organism: Cyclobacteriaceae bacterium (assembly GCA_041484175.1). GTDB lineage: Bacteria > Bacteroidota > Bacteroidia > Cytophagales > Cyclobacteriaceae > ELB16-189. Next base: position 15,395 of record JBGPGZ010000045.1, read on the forward strand.
GCCCGTCCGACCGGGATCATCCGGGCG